>JAGDAS010000090.1 GCA_017959385.1 Paludibacteraceae bacterium | reverse complement strand
CGGAGACCTCCACTTCGGCGCCGAAACCGGCGATCAAGGAGGGGGCGTTGGCGGATTGCAGCCCGGCCGAGAGCCTCTGCCCCCAGTCCGTTTGGGCGGATGCGGCATGCACCAGCGCCAACAGGCATCCTATCAGGAGTAACTTCTTCATATTCCATGGACGGATTTCCGGCGGCAGGGTTTACAACAAACACTTGCACAGTTGCGGAATATTACCGACCTTTGCATACAAAGGTATAAAAAAAAATGAAAACCATCCTGTTATTAACGGGGAAAACCACCGATGAATTAGTCAATCAGCTGATACAGCAATATGTAGCGCGTCTTAAATTTTATCTGGACTTTGAGCTGCAGGTGATTCCCGAGATCAAGAACACCAAACACCTGAGTGAGCAGCAGCAGAAACAGAAGGAAGCGGAACTCCAACTCAAGGCCCTGGAAGGCGCCGACGAAGTGGTCCTGCTCGACGAACGCGGAAGATCGTACCGTTCGGTGGAGTTCGCCGACCAAATCGGCCGTTATCAGAATGCCGGTCGGCGCAAGGTGGTCTTCGTCATCGGCGGTCCCTACGGTTTCGCGCCCGAAGTCTATCAACGCGCCACCGCGCAGCTCTCGCTGTCGTCCATGACCTTCTCCCACCAGCTGGTCCGCGTGCTCTTTGTCGAGCAGCTCTACCGGGCCATGACCATCCTCAAGGGCGAGCCCTACCACCATGAGTAACCATCAGCAGTACAGTCCCTTACGGAAAATGTAGTCTCTGACCCGCGGATCCAGCCCGGGCACCTCTGTCCGTCGTTCGGCCAACGCCCGGCGGATGTCGGTGGCACATCCGTCGAAAACAGGGAAATCCTGCCAGTAACGTACCTGCGGATACTGTGGTAGAAGGGATTCCACCGCATATCCCTGCCTCGGATACACCCAGATTTCATACTCCTGCTGCAACTGTGCGGACTGTTTCCAGCGCGAAAGCCCCTCCAGGTTGTCGGCCCCCATCAACAGCACGAAGCGTACCCCGGGATACGTGGCGGATAGAAAATGCAGCGTATCAATGGTATAGGAAGGTTGGGGAAGCTGCATTTCCACATCGCTCACCCGTACCCCGTCCACACCCTGCAGGGCGATACGGGCCATTTCGAGCCGGTCGGCGTCGGGCGCCAGATCCTGTCGCGATTTGAAGGGGTTGAGCGGCGATACCACCAGCCAGACCTCATCCAATCCGGTGGCCTCCACCCAATGGCGCGCCAAGGCGGTATGGCCGTTGTGTATGGGATTGAAGGATCCGCAGTAAATGCCTACACGGCGGGCGGAAAGCCCGGACTCAACGGGCCAGGAAATCACGGACGATTCGGGCTGCATCAGACTGGGCAACTGACAACTGATCATTGACAATGATTTGGTCGTACCGGTCGGCGAAACTCATTTCGAAGGCCGCCCGGTCGATCCGTTGTGCGATCACTTCGGGCGCATCGGTACCGCGCGCCTCCAAACGGCGGCGGAGCTCCTCAACGGAAGGCGGCTGGATAAAGACGGACAACGCCCTGTCGCCATACACCCGCTTGATGTTCATACCGCCTTTGACATCGACATCGAACACGGTCACTTTGCCTTGGGCGGCAATGCGGTCCACCTCACTGCGGAGCGTGCCGTAGAAACGGTCGGGGTACACCTCCTCGTATTCGAGGAAATCGCCCGCCTCAATATGGGCCCGGAACTGCTCGGGCGTCAGGAAATAGTACTCCACCCCGTCCTGCTCCGTTCCACGCGGGGCACGGCTCGTGGCCGAAATGGAAAAGGCCAGTGGGAAACCCTGCTGCATCAGGAATTGGATGATGGTGCTTTTGCCGGAACCGGAGGGTGCGGAGAAAATAATCACCTTGGGCTGCATAGGATTTTGTTTTAGAGTACGTTGAGCACTTGTTCCTTGATTTGTTCGAGCTCGTCTTTCATTTTGACTACGAGAATCTGCATCTCGCTCTGGTTGGACTTGGAGCCGAGCGTATTGATCTCACGCCCCATCTCTTGGGCGATGAAGCCGATTTTTTTGCCGACAGCGGCCTCCTCGCGCATGGTTTCGCGGAAGTACCGGATGTGGTTGGCCAAACGCTGTTTCTCCTCGGAGATATCCAGTTTCTCAATATAGAAAATAAGCTCCTGCTCCAACCGGTTGGCGTCGTAAGTGACGGTGCCCTCAAGCGCTTTCAGGTTCTCTTCCAACCGGTCACGGATCTTGTCGATGCGCGGCCGCTCGTATTGAACCACCTCCTTGGAGAGCGCTTCGATATTGTCAAGCTTGGCGGTGAAGAACTGCTGCAGACCGGTTCCCTCCTGCTTGCGGAAGGCGACCAGCGCGTCAATGGCACGGCCGGCCGTTTCGGTCACCACCTGCCACTCCTCATCCGATACCTCATCGGCATCGGTCTTCATCACATCGGGCATACGCAGCAGCAGCGAACACCAGTCATCGGGCTGTTTGAGCCCCTCATTGTCCGCCAACTGTTTGATTTTCTGAT
This sequence comes from Paludibacteraceae bacterium, assembly GCA_017959385.1. GTDB lineage: Bacteria > Bacteroidota > Bacteroidia > Bacteroidales > Paludibacteraceae > Enterocola. The sequence continues at coordinate 13,533 of JAGDAS010000090.1, read as the reverse complement.
AATATGCCTTAAAAAGTGTTTCATTGATCTGCACATCGGCCGTGTCCGAATCCACCTCCACCGTCAGAAAAAAATCCACCTTGCCGCGTTCAATGCGCCGGGCCAGTAGCGAGCGGAGTTCGATTTCGCGGGAGCGATAGGCGGAAGCAATGCGGGTGGATAAATCCAACTGCTTGCTGTTCAGCGATTTTACCTCAACAACAATTTTTTTGTTCTGAAAGATTCCTTCGGCTTTCCCGTAGCCGGTCATGGATAGTAGCATAATGCGCGGAAATATGTTTGTGCAAAAGTACGTTTTCTTGGCGACCTTGCCAAGACTTATTTTGATTTTCATTACCTTTGCGACTGAAATGGCAACAATTCTCTGTATAGAAACCTCCACCACCCCCTGTTCGGCCGCCATTGTGCGCGACGGCGGGGTGCTTTTCGAACGTGCTGACGCCGAAGGCCGCAACCACGGCAAACTGCTCGGGGTGTTTGTCAAGCAGCTGCTCGACGAACTACGGGCCGCCGGCGGCCGTTTGGATGCCGTGGCGCTCAGCCAGGGGCCTGGCTCTTACACAGGCCTGCGCATCGGCACCTCGCTGGCCAAGGGACTCTGCTTCGGGCTCGACCTGCCTCTGTTGGCCGTTCCGACCCATCTGGTCATGGCTTCCGAAGCGTTGAAGACCGGCCGCATAGCGGAAGGCGACCTGCTCTGTCCCATGATCGACGCTCGGCGTATGGAGGTGTACAGCACACTCTATGACACTGCCCTGAACACGGTGCGCGCCACCTCGGCCGACATCATCGGTCCCGACAGCTACGCCGGATTCCTGCAACAGGGCGTGGTATGGTTTATGGGGGACGGCGCAGCCAAATGCAAGGAAACGCTCACCGCACCCAACGCCCGCTTTCTGGACGGCATCCAACCCTGGGCCATGGGCATGGCGGATTTGGCCGAAAAAGCCTGGCAATCGGGAAAACGGGAGGATGTAGCCTATTTCGAACCCTTCTATCTGAAGGAATTCATCGCCACTGTTCCCAAAAACAAAGTTTTCTAACCATGGATAAGATGGAATATTACACACAGAAGAACAAACTCATCCTGACCGAGTACGGCCGCAACATACAACAGATGGTCGAGTATGCCATGACCATTGAGGACCGGCAGGAACGCACCCGCTGTGTCAAGACCATCATCAACATCATGGGCAACCTCTTCCCCCACCTGCGCGACGTCAATGACTTCAAGCACAAGTTGTGGGACCACCTGGCCATGATGTCGAACTACCAATTGGACATTGACTATCCCTACGATGTGCCGACGGCTCCCCCCGCCCCCACCGCTCCCGAAAAGATTCCCTACCCGCAGACCTACGTCAAATACCGGCACTACGGTCAGACAATTCCGGTGATGATTGAAATCGCCAAAGGTTTCGAAGGCGAAAAGCGCGACCGTATGGTAACCCTGATTGTCAACCACATGAAGAAGTGCTTCATTGCATGGAACAAGGATATGGTGGAGGACAGCAAGATTCTGGACGATCTGCGCGAGATGTCGGCGGGTGTACTCGACTATCCGGAAGGCAGTCTGCACATCAAGGACAGCAAGGAATTCCTCAGCATGCTTCCGCAAACCAGCATCAAAGGCAAACAGAAGAAGAACTTCAAGCGCAAAAATCCGTTTGCATGAGCAAGCAGAAGGCCAAGTTCTACACCGTATGGCAGGGACGCAGTACCGGCGTGTTCGACTCGTGGGAGGACTGCAAGACCCAGGTACAGGGATTTCCCGGTGCCCAGTACAAAGGCTACGCTACACGCGCTGAAGCGGAACAAGCCCTGAATCAGGCTTACAAAGACTGCATCACCGCCCGCCCGGCGGAAGCGCCCTCGCATCCCGAAGGCAACCTGCCCTCCTTCCGAACGCCCAGTCTGGCGGTGGACGCGGCCTGCAGCGGCAACCCCGGTGATATGGAATACCGCGGCGTATGGGTGATGGAAGGTAAGGAAAGCGCCGAATGGTTCCACCAGGGTGTCTATCACGAAGCCACCAACAACATCGGTGAATTTCTGGCCATCGTACACGGACTGGCCCTGCTCAAGCGGGAGGGGCTGGACCTGCCGCTCTACTCCGACAGCGCCACCGCCCAGGCCTGGGTGCGGGCCAAGAAATGCCGTACCAAACTGGAGCGCACCGCCCGCAACGCCGACGTATTCGAACGCATTGAAGCGGCCGAACGCTGGCTTGCCACCAACACCTACACCACGCCCATTCTCAAATGGCGCACCGAACTTTGGGGCGAGATTCCGGCCGACTTCGGACGGAAATAACCGTGCACCCGCTTATTTTCCGACATTTTCCGAAAGGGTATCCAACCACTGCAGTATTTCCGCCTGCCGGTCGGGATGGAACCAGTGCACCTCCGCATCGCGCCGGAACCAGGTAAGCTGGTGCTTGGCATAGCGGCGCGTGTTGCGCTGGATCAGACGGACCGCCTCTTCCAGCGAAGGCACCTTGCCGTCCATAAAGTCGAACAGTTCACGGTAACCGACCGTCTGCAGCGAATTGCAGCCCTTGAGCGGATAGACCCGCCGCGCCTCCTCCAGCAGTCCCTGCCGCATCATTTCCTCCACCCGCTGGTTGATGCGGGCGAACAACTCTTCCCGCGGGCGGTCGAGACCGATTTTGACAATGCGGAAAGGACGCTGTTTGGCTGTACCCTTCAGAATAGAGGAATAGGGTCTGCCCAGGTACTCACTCACTTCGATGGCATGCAGAATACGCTGGGTGTTGTGCGGATCGATCTGCCGGTAGCGGACGGGGTCCAGCTGCCGGAGCCGCTCCAGCATGGCAGGCAGCCCCAACCGGGCATGGTCGGCATGCACGCGTGCGCGCACTTCGTCGGGAACCCGCGGTATATCGTCCATGCCCCGGCACAGCGCATCAATATACATCATGGAACCCCCTGTAACCAACAGGTAGTCGTGGTCAACGAAAAGACGCTGCAGCAAATCCATGGCATCCAATTCGTACTGACCGGCACTGTACGTCTCCTGCAAATCCTTGGTACCGATAAAAAAATGCTGCACCAGCGCCCTTTCTTCGGGTGTCGGTGCAGCGGTACCTATTTCTATACCCCGGTAGATCTGGCGCGAATCGGCCGAGATCACGGGACAGTGAAAGCGTTGTGCCAAGGTCAGACTCAACCGGGTTTTCCCCACCGCCGTGGGGCCGAGAAGCACCAGCAGGGTCTTCATTACAGGGAATTGGGATCGGAGTCGAAATCCATATCGCTGAAACCGTCGATATCCAACTCCTCGCTGTCAAAACCCTCGTCGCCGTAGAACGACTCGTCGATGAAGTCGTCGGCGGGTGCCTTGCCGCCTTTCTGCTTGGACGGTTTGACAATTTCCTCAATATCCTCCAGCTTGAACTGCTCGGGAGCCTGCCCTACGGATGCCGTACACTTGGGCTCGTCTAAATCCTGTCCCGGAACGATTTCTTTGAGTTGCATGAAGAAAGCGCGGTCCGACACATAGTCGAACACATAGAGCAGTTTCTGATCCTCGTCCTCAATCAGTTCACTCAGTGTCGTTTCGTCCATCACGTAGTTGTCCACATCGGCACTGGTATCCATTTCCATCAGCGTCACCTCCTGCTGTTTCTCCCAGTCTTCATTACAGATAAAGAACGAAGTGATGGCGTCGTTCGTATAACCGACACTGTCCAGAATGGCCTTGTGCAGGTCGATGAACCTGGCATCGGAATCGATGGAAATCTCGCGCATGAAGTCATCAACTTCATCGGAGATAAAGACAAATTTGTAAACCATGGGGTCAGGATTTTAATTTACGTTCTATATCCTCGACATTGCTGCGGAAGTACTTGTCCGTGTCAATGAGATCCTTGACCGTCTTGCAGGCATGCAGTACGGTGGCGTGGTTGCGGTTGCCGATGGTGGTGCCGATGGTGGTCAGCGAATCCTTGGTCAACTGCTTGGAGAAATACATGGCAATCTGACGGGCTTGTACAATCTCGCGTTTACGCGACGAGGACAACAGGCTCTCCACCGGTATTTTGAAGTAATCGCACACCACATCGCGGATGGAAAGCACCGTGTGCTGCTTTTCGGTCACATGCACCAGGTTGCCCACCACCTGCTTGGCCAGCTCGAGGTTGACCGGACGCTGGTTGATGGTCGATTGGGCGATCAAGGAGATCACCGCTCCCTCCAGGCTGCGTACATTCTCCGTAATGTGCTCGGCCAGATAGTCGATCACGTTGGCGGGGATGGACAAGCCGTCCTTGGCCACCAACTGGCGCAGGATGGATTTGCGCGTCTCCACGTCGGGCGAGGTCATTTCGGCTGTCAAACCCCATTGGAAACGGGAGAGCAGACGCGGCTCGAAGCCCTCCAGCTCGGCCGGTTTCTTGTCACAGGTGAAGATCAACTGCTTGCCCATCTGGTGCAGGTAGTTGAATATGCTGAAGAACGCGTTCTGCGTGGCTTGTTTCTTTCCCTCGCCGAATTCGTGCACATCGTCCACAATCAGCACATCGACCATCTGGTAGAAATTCAGAAATTCGTTGGCATGACCGGTACGCAGTGCCTCCGTGTATTGCAGTTGAAACAGATTGGCCGACACATAGAGCACCTTCTTTTGCGGATGCAGTTCCTTGGTCTTCAGACCGATGGCATTTGCCAGGTGGGTTTTGCCCACACCCGACTTACCATATATGAACAACGGATTGAAAGCCGTCTTGCCCGGTTGGCTGGCAATGTTGATTCCCGCCGTACGGGGCAGTTTGTTGCAGGCACCCTCAATGAAATTGTCAAAATCATACTCGGCGTTCAAATGGGAGTCGAACTCGCTGACGGCCTTTTTGGACACCGCCACCTTGCCGGCCGGCTCATCCATGGTCCCGTTCGCCTCGCTGTCCACCACCACCCGGTATTTCAAATAGGTGTTGGGACCGAACACGCACGAAAGCGTGACACGCATCAATTCGGAGAACTTGGAATCCAAATACTCGTAAAAAAAGCGGCTGGGCACCTGGATGGTGAGCACTTCTTTTTCGTACTTGAAGGGAACAATCGGAGCGAACCAAGTGTCGTAACAAGTTTGGTCAACATTGTCACTGATCACCTTCAAGCATTCCTTCCAAAGTTGTTTGAAATCTTGTGTCATCGTTTCGTAGTATTTTCCGTTTTATGTACGGCAAATTTCATTTATTTTTTGTAAAAAAAAAAATCATTTTTTTCTTGGATTTTTGAGAACTAATGCAAAGTTTTGAAAAATAGGTATTTGCGTATATTATTTTGATTTTCAATATATTACAAAAATGCAAAATCCTAAATTATTTGATAACAAGCGGTTATAAAATCACAAGAAAAAAGACACTTTTCTGCAAAAAAAAAGGAAGTCGCTATAATTGAGCGACTTCCCTATATTTGTTAATAAATGTTAATATTTTCACCCCGCCATTTCGGTTTTTCGCCCCGGAGTTCACTCCTTGTTTTTCTTCTCCTTGGGAGCGAAAACAGAAAAATGGACGTAGCGTTTCGGGTTCGCTTTCAGGTCAACCAGCAGGGCGTTGGCGCTGCCGACAGTCGTATTGAGATTGTCATACAGACCCCGGTCGTTGATGAGCAGTCCAAGCGTGTTGTCGGTGCCCTTGAACTTGCCTGTCAGGACATTCAAATTGGCGATGGTCGCATTGATCTGCTGCATGGTCGAAGCCAGGTCCACCTGGTCCAGTTGGTCGGAAAATGCCGAAATCCTACCCACGGCATGGCGGGCGTCGGCCATCAGGGGCTGCGCCTCCGTCATCATACGGTCAAGTTTGACCGATGTGGTCTTCAAATTGTCGGTGATGACCCGGGCGTTGGCAAGCGTTTTTGCCAGATCCTCGTTCGACGCCACCTTGCGGATGGCAATCAATGTGGAGTCAACACTGGGGGCAAGTTTCTCCAGCATGGGCGATACCGCCCCCATCACCTGTCCGATCAGACCCGGCGACTGGATACCCGGAAGCGTATCGCCGCGCTGGTAGCACTCCGACTCACGACCCAGACGCAACTGCAGCGCCTTGTCGCCCAACAGGCCGGTTTCATAGACTTCCACGATGGTGCCTTTGGGCACGCGGAGTTTCTTATCGACCGATATCAGGAGGGTGATCGGAGCCTCCTTGCTGTAATCGAAATAAATCTCATCCACCTGACCCACCTGAAAACCGTTGATCATGACATGCGTGGTCTGCACGATGCCGTCCACACGGTCATATTGGACATAAAAATAGGTGGCCGGCTTGAAAATATTGACGCCTTTCAGAAAATTGATACCGAAATAGAGCATCGACAGAGCGGCAACCACCGCCAGACCGATCTTCACTTCCCTGCTGAACCAGGATTTCCTTTTTTCACTCATACCTTATTTGGGCTATCGATTATTGTTTACAGGATTTACTGCCGGCTGCGGGCGATACGCACCGCTTCCTGCACAGGGACTTTCCGACCGCCTTGATGGGCGGTCAGAAACGCATCGGGAAATTGGGACAGTACCGCGTTGCGGTTGCGGAACGCCTGGTCAACATCCTGCGTGCGTCCGGCCACATACTTGTAAAAACCGTCTTCCCGTATGCACTCCACATCGGTCAATCCCTTGAACACCGGGTCGTTCAACGGAAGCTGCTTGCCCGAAACGAGCAGTTGTACGTGGAACACCAGCGTCGAATCGGCCGCGGGCGTTTCGACGGGCTGCGGAGCGGCCGGCTCCGGCTGTACGGCGGGAGTGGTCACGGGGGCGGTGGACGGCTGGGGCGCCGGTTCGGAAACGGGTTCCGATTTGCCGCCCAGGCTGTTCTTATAGGCCAGGAAACCTTCGTACATGGATTGTACCACCACCGGCACGTTGGCGGGAGTGTTCAGGTATTTCTCGTCCTCTTTGTTGGAAATAAAGCCCAGTTCCACCAGAATGGAGGGCATGGAAGTGGCCCGCAGCACCAGGAAACCGGCTTGACGGACACCGCGGTCCACCCGCTTGCAGCGTTTGATCATACGCGACTGCATATAATCGGCGCAACGGATGCTGCGTTCCATAAACTCGTCCTTCATGAATTCAAACATGATGTACGAATCGGTCGAATTCGGGTCAAATCCCTGATAATGGGTGGCGTAATCCTCCTCTTGTAAAATAACGGAGTTCTCGAACATCGCCACCTCCATGGTCTCCTTGTTGCGCGAGGCACCCAGTGTAAAGGTCTCCATGCCTTGTGCGGCGGGATTCTTGGACGCATTCGTATGAATGGAGATGAACAAGTCGGCAGCCGCCTGGTTGGCGATCCGCGCACGCTCGTTCAATTCGACAAAGACATCCGTGGTGCGGGTGTAAATGATTTTAACATCCGGGCAGTTGGCCTTCACCTTCTCGCCCAGCGCCAGCGCATAGGTCAGATTGATGTTCTTCTCGTAAGAGGAAGCGCCCACCGCACCGGCGTCCTTACCGCCATGCCCGGCGTCAATGACCAGCGTAAAGGCATTTGCCGACAGGCAGCCGGCCGTCAGGAGAACCAGAAGCGACAGTTTGCGGAGCATTGCATTCATACGATAGATTTTACGTTGCAAAAATAGTCATTTTTCCGGGTAAGCCTTCAAAAAGTTCTTTACATAGACACAAAAAACCTTAAAAACACTTATTTAGACGGAGATATAACCGAAAAGTTGTACCTTTGTGCTTTATTGCGCTCGGTGCGCCCAACCTTGGTAAAAGCACGTCACATAGCACTCACGCTCTGCTGCCTCCTGACCGGCCTGACCGCCGCTCCGGCCGCGGAAAACACCGTACTGCCCCCGGACTCCGTCCCGGCGGCGGCCGCAGACACATCGCTGACGGCCGTGCCCGACACTACCGCGCAGTCCCTGCCGCGCCGTCACCGCAAGCAACGCAACCCCCGCGCCATCGAGTCGGACATCACCTACTCGGCCAAGGACTCCATTGTGATGGAGGGCACCGAAGCCGCCATTCTCTACGGTGCCGCCGAAGTGCACTACCAGAACATCACCCTCAAAGCCGACTACATCCGGCTGCGGCTCGACAGCAGCATCGTATATGCCACTGGCACGACCGACTCGCTCGGCAACATGACCGGCGAACCCGTATTTTCGGAAGGAAACGACTCCTACAACGCCAAGGCGATGAACTACAACTTCCGCACCAAGAAGGGTTTTATCTGGGGGACCGTCACCCAACAGGGGGAAGGCTACGTCACCAGTGCGAAAACCAAGAAGATCAGCGAGGATGAGTTCTGCCTGGCCGGTGGCAAATACACCACCTGCGACCAACACGACCACCCGCACTTCTATTTGGCGCTGACCAAAGCCAAGATGAAACAGAACCACTACATCGTCACCGGCCCGGCCTATATGGTGGTAGCCGATGTGCCGCTGCCGCTGGCCATTCCCTTCGGCTACTTCCCGGTCAACAACAAGTACAGTTCCGGCATTCTCTTCCCCACCTTCGGCGAGGAAAACATCAAAGGATTCTATGCCAAGGACTTCGGATACTACTTCGCCATCAACGACTACATCGACCTGGCCCTGACCGCCGACGTATATACCAAAGGGTCGTGGGGAATCACCGCCTCATCCTCCTACAAATGGCGTTACAAATTCAGTGGATCATTCAACCTGAGCTACATCCAAAGCACCTACGGCGAACGCAACACCCCCGACTACCGTTCGTCGAGTGACTTCTCGTTGCGCTGGTCGCACAACCAGGACCCCAAAATGAGCCCGTACACGACCTTCTCGGCCAGCGTCAACTTCGCCACCTCCAGCTACGAGCACAACAACATCGACAGTTACTACAACGCCAATCTGCTTTCGCAAAATACGAAAAGCTCCACCATCACACTGACCCAAAAGATCGGCGACAGCCCGTTCACGCTGTCGGCCAGTATGTACATCAACCAACGCACCTCCGACTCCACGCTCAACCTGTCGCTGCCGTCGCTGACGCTGAACATGACCCGTCAGTACCCCTTCAAACGCAAGGTGCGCGTAGGCAAGGAGAAATGGTATGAAAAAATCTCCATCAGCTACAACATGAACCTGGGCAACAGTGTCACCTGTAAGGAGAGCGAATTCCTGCACACCGACTTCCTGCGCGACTGGAAAAACGGTATCAAACACGAGTTCCCCATTTCGGCCTCCTTCACGCTGTTCAAGTACATCAACCTGACCACTACGCTGAGCAACAACCTGAAATGGTACTTCTCGCGCGTCACGCAGGATTGGGACGAGACCACCCGGACGGTCGTCTCCGACACCACGCACGGATTCTACAACATCTACCAGGGATCCCTCTCCGTGAGTATGTCCACCCAGCTCTTCGGCTTCTACACGCTCAAAAGCAAGTCGGGCAAGAACATGCCCGTATTCCGCCACAAACTGGTCCCCACCGTCAGCTTCTCCGCCGCCCCCGACTTCGGATCACCCGGTTGGAAGTATTGGGACAGCTACCAACGCCCCGCCAACGACGGTACCATGGGTACCGTGTGGTACGACCGCTTTACGGGCGGCATTTACGGCGGAAGCCCCTCGCGCGGAGCCACCGGCATGCTTTCCTTCTCAATAGCCAACAACTTGGAAATGAAGTACTGGAGCAAACGCGACACCACCGGCAAGGCGACCAAAATCACCCTGATTGACAACTTCAGTTTCGGATCGGGCTACAACTTCATGGCCGACTCGCTCAACTGGTCCAACATCACCGCCAACCTGCGGTTGCGCTTTTTCAGCAAATTCAGTATGAACATCGACTTCGTGTTCGACCCCTACACCTACCAACTCAACGAATACGGCTCGCCCACCCGTGTCAACATCACCCAGATGAAGAAAAACCACATCCTGGGCCGGTTGCGCAGCACGGGCACCTCATTCGGATACACCTTCAACAACGACACCTTCAAGCGGAAAAAGAACGACGACGACAAAAATCCCGATTCGGCGAAAGACGAAAAATCGCAGTTGGAACAGGATCTGGAGAATACCGATCCGCTGCGGACCAACGGTGACAAAACCGGCATCGCCCGGGCGGAGGCCGGCGACGAAGGCTACCAGAAATTCGAAATGCCCTGGACGCTTACCTTCAATTACAGCATCCGCTACGCCTATTCCGATTTCAATTACGACATACTGGAATACAACCGCAAACTGACGCACAACCTGACGCTGTCCGGCAGCATCAGCTTCACCAAAACCTGGCACATGACCATGTCGGCCTACTACGACATCACCAACAACCAGTGGAACTATGTGAACTGCGGCATCACCAAAGACCTGCATTGCTGGCAAATGTCGTGTAGTTTCGTACCGGTCGGCCGGTACAAGACCTACGACTTCCTGATCAGCGTCAAATCAACGCTGCTGCAGGACCTCAAGTACGAGCGGCAGAACAGCAACACCGACACCATCAGTTGGTTCTAACTTAATTCAAATTCATATGAAAGCCCAACTTCCTTCCGACATCCGTTACATCGGGGTGGACGACACCAAAACCGATCTCTTTGAGAGCCAATACGCCCTTCCGGCGGGCATGTGCTACAATTCGTACCTGATTTGCGACGAAAAAACCGCCATCCTCGACACGGTCGATCCGTGCATGGAAAGCGAGTGGCTGACCCTGCTGGAGAAGGGACTGGCCGGACGCACCCCCGACTACCTCATCGTACACCACATGGAACCAGACCACAGCGGCTGCATCGCCGCAGTCATGGACCGTTACCCCGGCATGACGCTGGTGGCCAGCGCCAAAGCCCTGCAATTCCTGCCGCAGTTTCTGGACCGCGACTTCGCCGGACGCACACAGGCGGTGAAAGACGGCGACACACTGGAACTCGGCCGTCACAGCCTACGTTTCCTCTCCGCCCCCATGGTACACTGGCCGGAAGTGATGACTTCGTACGAAACGCTGACGCACACCTTCTTCTCCGCCGACGGCTTCGGCAAGTTCGGCACACTGGACGCCGATGCCGACGATTGGGCCTGCGAGGCGCGCCGCTACTACTTCAACATTTGCGGCAAGTATGGTGCGCAGGTGGCCGCGCTGCTGCAGAAGGCGTCGGCCTTCCCCATCGATACCATCTGCCCGCTGCACGGTCCCATCCTGCAGGGAGAACTGCTGAAGGAGGCACTGCGCCTTTACTCCATTTGGTCGGCCTACGGGGTGGAAACCCGGGGCGTACTGGTGGCCTACGCCTCCATCCACGGAGGTACGAAAGAAGCGGCCGAGAAACTGGCGGAGCTGCTGCAACAGCGGAACGCCGGCAAAGTGGCCGTCACCGATCTGAGCCGCGATGACCAGGCCGAAGCCATTGAGGATGCGTTCCGCATGGACAGCATGGTGATTGCCGCCCCCACCTACGACGGGCACCTGTTCCCAGCCATGTACGACTTCCTGCACCATCTGGAGCTCAAAGGCTATCAGCGACGCCGGGTGGGCATCATTGAGAATGGCACCTGGGCACCCCAGTCGGGACGCATCATGCGTGAAATGGTTTCCAGCCTGAAGAACATCGAGATCGTAGAGCCGATGGTGACCCTCAAAAGCCGGCTCAAAGCCACCGACCTGCCGGCACTCGAAGCCCTGGCCGACGCCATGGCCCAAAGATGACATATAACCGTCTGTATAGCAAAAGCCTCCCCGCTCGTCTCAGCGGGGAGGCTTTTTGATACCGTTATGCTCAGCGTTTGATTACACGGAGCGTGTGCCCCTCCACCTCGAGCAGATATACGCCGGAGGGCAGACTCTGCAGGGAGAGCGTACCGTCCTGCAACTCACCGCTGCGCACCAAACGGCCCGATACCGTAACCAGTTGCCAGGGAGCCGAAGGTGCGACACCGCTCACCCGGACCTGATCCACCGCGGGATTCGGCCAGGCCTGCACCCGGACCGAATCCGCCACGGGGGCAGCCACGGGGGTCAGATCCTCCACACCGAAGAGCTGCCACTCGGACATTTGGAAACCATTGTCGGAATCGTTGTTACGCGCCGTGATGTAGAGCCGGAACCAGCTGTAATAGGACGAAGTGTTGACCGTAAACGACTTTTCCTGGAAACGGGCGGAGAACACCACATTTTCCTGTTGGTCGAGCGTTGTCCAGTTCGATCCGTCGTTGGACCCCTGCAGCAACCACGAACGCGGGTCACGCGCCGGAGTATCATTGGCCGAAGCCACCGTATAAGAAACCAAACGTGCCGGATAGGCCGATTCGTAGCAATACCAAACCGGATGGAAGGCTGCACCTATGTAAACGTAGTTCTTCGTACCGATTTTGTTGTCGATGATATTGGCGGTTCCTTCGCCACCGCCACCATAATTGGAGGCGGTCAGGTTGCCGCCGTTGTCGGTCAGATCGGTAGGGAATTCACCGCGCGTGCCAAACAGCTGCCATTCCGCCAACTGGGTCATAACATCCCCATTGTTCGACAACACATCCAACTTATAATATTTATAGGTGGCGTTGGCAGTGATGGAATAGGCCTGCGTGGCATAACGGTCGTAGAAACGCTGGCCGTACCGGCTGTCGAGCGCTGTCCAGTGCTGTCCGTCGGACGAGCCGTACAACACCCACGACATCGGATCACGCCCTTCGGCGTCATTGGCCGCCGTCAGCGTGTAGCAAACCGGATAGTAGGCTTTCTGCGCCTCATACGACACCCAGAAACGCTGCATATCAGGAACCAGATATTTGTCTGCCTTGCGGTCGGTGAGTTTGGCAACACCCTCGTTGTTACCGTTGCCGGCAAATTCATATTGCAGCACGCCACCGTCGCTCAGGATGTTCTCACTCCACTGCTCCGTACCGTAAATTTGCCAGTCGGCTACTTGGAAGTCCGCTCCCGCGCCGTAACGCGCCGTTACCGCCATGCGGAAATACCGATACGGTTCATCCACATTCAAACCGATCGATTTCAACTCCTTACGGGCAAACGCCACCCCCGTCTGCGTGTCGAGCACCGTCCAATTGACCCCGTCGTTGGAGGCTTGGAAGGTCCAATCGCTCGGATCGCGCTGCGGATAATCATTGGCCGAGCAAACACCATATCCCAGCGGACGGACCGGACGGGGGGATTCATATTGGAACCACATAGTACCGGGATTGTTACCCACATAGCTGTAGTATTTTGAATCGGCCGAATTATCCGTCAGCTTGTCCAACCCTTCGTTGGCATAGCTGGCCGCATGGGAGGAGGTCAGCGTACCGCCGTTGTCCGTAATATCATTGTACAGGTACGAGGAGGCCGAGAACTGCAGCCAGTTGAGGTTGCATACATACGATGCCGGAGTCTTGAACACCAGACAGATGTTGCGCATGCCCGACACCGGCGTGTCCAACACGGCAATGGCCGTTTCATAGTTTTCCCAATCGCCCGTGTTGGGCAAGGCGACCGTCCCCAGCAGGGTGCCGTTCGGGCCGTCCAAGCGCACCTCGATGCTGCCTTGGGCATCGATCGAGGCATAGCGGACGGTAATCCGATCGGCCCGGT
>JAGDAS010000089.1 GCA_017959385.1 Paludibacteraceae bacterium | reverse complement strand
ATCGGCCGACGACCCGGTGGTGGATTACCGCAACAGCCTCGTCCTTGACCGCGTACTGACCGCCCGCCACCTGCCCCATCTGTTCGCCACCTACCCCACCGGCGGACACGGCTACGGCATGAAGGACACACCGTTTACCCGCTCCAGCGGCTGGCAGGAAAGACTGTGGTCCTGGTTGGTTGCCACCGGAATGGGGCGGTAATTCCCCGTTAAGGGGTGAAAACAATGCCAACCGACCCCAAAAATGATTACCTTTGTATCCCGAAAGGGAAATCCGTTCAGAACATCAACATTTCTTATAAACTAAAACCAAACAAAAATGAAAGAAAAACTTTTACTGGAAATGGCCCTGACGGCCGTATTGGCCATGGGACTTACCGCGTGCGGTGAAGAAGAGGCCACCGTGGTTGCATCCAACGAGTCCGCCACGATTGAAGGCTTTGTAACGTACAACAGCACCGTGGACAGTGAATCGACCAACGGTGTTGCCGCCAAAAACGCCACGGTCAACCTGACCTATCATTACGACCTGCCCGCCAACGGCGACACGACCACCGTCAACCTGAACGCCACCGCACAGACCGACAATCAGGGCTGGTACAGCTTCAAGTTGAACGTACCCGCCGGCAAGAGCGCCGATTACGAGATTGAGGTCAGCTTCACCGCCAACAACGATGACACGAATGCCAACGGCGATGACATTACGGACACCAAGTGCCTGTTTACGGGCAACACCAACGGCACCATCGCCTACGGCAGCCGCGTGGTGGAGAACATCGCAGCCACAAGCCAAGGTATGATTGAAAAAGGTTACGGCAACGAAGACTAATTAAAAAAACACCCGAATGAAAAAGATAGCCATCCTATTATGTTCCGTACTTTCCGCGGTCAACGTACTGGCGGAAAAAGACGAATCCCGTTGGGAGAACGGACTTCCCCAGGCCGGCGATATCGCGATTGGAGTCAACTTCAACCCGGTAGCCACCGGCAAAAGCGCCCGCGATATCACATCGGCAGGCAATTTTGTGGGCAGTGAGATTGTAGAACTGAACGACAAGAACAATTATCCCAACCAGATGTTCTTCCTGGCGCAGGATCCGATGATTTCGCTCCAGCTCAAATACATGCTCAGCGACCATTCGGCCTTCAAGGCCCGTATCGGTTTCAGCGGTGCCTCGCTCAAGTACCGCGAGAATGTACGCGACGATGCCGCCTATGCACTCGATGAACTGAGCCAGGCAGTGGTCAGCGACATGGTGCATTGCCGTTACGCCAACGGCGGTGTAACAGTCGGTATGGAGTTCAGCAAGGGCAAACGCCTGCGTTTTGTAGGTGGTTTCGGCCTGGTATATGCCTTCGGTGGCGGCAAGATGAACTATGCCTACGGCAATGCCATGAACGCCTTCAACCCGCATCCTTCGACCATGGGCAAGATTGACGCCCAGCTGAGTGAGTTCCAGGCAAACGAAATCATGGACTACGCCCGCCCGGTGGAACAATATACATCCGGTGTCTGCCATGCCGTCGGATTCAACGGCAGCATGGGTGTGGAATGGTTCTTCATTCCGAAGGCTTCGCTGGGTGCCGAGGTTTCGATTGTGCCCATCATGGTGGCCTTCCAGCCCAAGACTTACGTCAAATACGAGGGTGTGAACCGTTATACCGGTGAAGTGGACAGCTACTCCACGCTCATCAGCAAGGGCAGCACCTACCTGCTCTATGGCACAGACAACATCAGTCTGAACCTCTCGCTGCACTATTATTTCTAACCGTGCTCCGACAAACTCCAGGAAGTGTGGCTGCCCAATGCAGTCACACTTCTTTTTTTGATGGGAAATCCTTACCTTTGCACCGTTAACAACCCAACCATGAACGATACGATCGAATTCCGCACGAGAGAGGAAATCAAGGCTTTCCAGGAAGCCCGGATGACGGAGGCTCTGCAGTACCTGCAGGCGCACTCGCCCTATTACAAACGGATGTTTGCCGAAAACGGCATCGATATAAGCCAAATCAAAACCTTGGAGGATCTGCAGCAGATTCCGTTTACCGACAAGAAAGAACTGCAGCTGCACAACAAGGAGTTTGTTTGCGTGGACCGCAGCCGTATCATCGACTACATCACCACCTCGGGTACGCTGGGCGACCCCGTCACCTTTGTCTGCACCGAAAAGGACCTGCAGCGGCTGGCATGGAACGAAGCAGTATCGTTCGCCACCGCCGGTGTAACCTCCGACAGCATTGTGCAACTGATGGTCACGCTCGACAAGCGTTTCATGGCCGGCCTCGCCTATTTTGTCGGACTGCGCCGCCTGGGCGCCGGTGTGATCCGGGTGGGCAACGGCATCCCCGAACTGCAGTGGGATACCATCCGGCGCATCCAGCCGGACACCCTCATGTGTGTGCCGACCTTCATTCTCAAACTCATCCAATATGCCGAGGAACACCACATCGACTACCGCAACAGCAGCGTCAAACGCATTATCGGCATAGGCGAAGGATTGCGCGACGAGCATTTTGAACTCAACGCACTGGGACGTACGATCAAAGAGAAATGGGATGTGGAACTCTTCTCCACCTACTCCTCAACCGAAATGGGAGCGACCTTTGCCGAATGCCCCTGCGGCTGCGGAGGTCATCACCACCCCGAACTACTGATTGTGGAGATTGTCGGAGATGACGGCCAACCCGTCCGGGACGGGGAAGTGGGCGAAGTGGTCATCACCACGCTGGGCGTGGAAGGTATGCCGCTGCTGCGCTTCCGCACGGGCGACATGGCCTCGCTGCACACCGAACCCTGCGCCTGCGGACGCAACTCTGCCCGGATATCGCCCATTGTGGGCCGCAAAAACCACATGATCAAATACAAAGGCACCACCCTCTACCCGCCCGCCGTGGTGGACGTGCTGAACAACACCGACTATGTGGAGAACCACTACATGACCGTCCGCACCTCCGACAACGGAACCGACGACATCACCGTCACCGTCGGACTGCGCTACCAACCCGCCTTCGATGTGGTCAAAGACCTGAAAGACCGCTTCCGCGCCCGCGTGCGTGTAGCGCCGGACATTGTCATTGACCGTGTGGAGAACGTACAGAAAGTCAATTTTCCCAGCACCAGCCGCAAGCCCGTCACCTTTTTCGACCTACGGGAACAACGGCATTGAAGGCTCCGCCGGTTATCATCCGCCGAAGAGCGAACCACAGAAAAAAGACGGAATCCGCTTGCATTTTACGCTGATTCGCAGTACCTTTGCGCCTCGAAATTTCAACATTTATGCAAGACCTCAGAAACATCGCCATCATCGCCCACGTCGATCACGGCAAAACCACACTGGTAGATAAAATGCTGGTAGCCGGCTCCTTGTTCAAAGAGCACGAGAAGGTGGGGGAACTCATTCTCGACAACAACGATCTGGAACGGGAACGCGGTATAACGATTGTTTCCAAAAATGTATCCATCGACTACAAAGGCACCAAAATCAACATCATTGACACACCGGGGCACTCCGACTTCGGCGGTGAGGTGGAGCGCGTGCTGAACATGGCCGACGGCGTACTGCTGCTGGTGGACGCCTTCGAAGGCCCCATGCCGCAGACCCGGTTCGTCTTGCAGAAAGCCATTGAAATCGGACTGAAACCCATCGTGGTCATCAACAAGGTGGACAAACCCAACTGCCGTCCCGACGAGGTGCAGGAGGCCGTATTCGACCTGATGTGCAACCTGGATGCAACCGAAGAGCAGCTTGACTTCCCGACACTCTACGGTTCCGCCAAGCAGAACTGGATGTCAACCGACTGGAAGAACAAGACCGACAACATCTACCCCCTGTTGGATGCCATCATTCAATACATTCCCGCCCCCACCCGGCTGGAGGGAACGCCGCAGATGCTGATCACTTCACTCGACTACTCCTCGTATGTAGGACGTATCGCTGTGGGACGCGTACACCGCGGCACGCTGCGTGAGAATTCCGATGTCATGCTGGTCAAGCGTGACGGAACGCAGGTAAAGAGCCACATTAAGGAACTGCAGGTGTTCAGCGGATTCGGAAAAGCCAAGGTTTCGGAAGTGTCGTCGGGAGAGATCTGTGCCGTAATCGGTATTGAGAAATTCGACATCGGCGACAGCATCTGCGACGTGGAGAACCCGGAACCGCTGCCCCCCATCGCCATTGACGAACCGACCATGAGTATGGTATTCACCATCAACAATTCGCCCTTCTTCGGCAAGGACGGAAAATTCGTCACCTCGCGCCACATCCACGAACGTCTGATGAAGGAACTGGACAAGAACCTGGCCCTGCGCGTGGTCAAGGAGGAGCACGAGGACGTATGGCATGTGTACGGCCGTGGTGTACTGCACCTGTCCGTACTGATCGAGACCATGCGTCGCGAAGGATACGAACTGCAGGTGGGCCAACCGCAGGTCATCATCAAGGAAATCGACGGTGTCAAATGCGAACCCATTGAGCAGCTGACCATCAACGTACCCGAAGAATTTTCCGGAAAGGCCATTGAAATGGTTTCCAACCGCAAGGGCGAAATGCTCAGCATGGAGACCAAGAACGACCGCATCCACCTGGAATTCGAGATTCCCTCGCGCGGCATCATCGGTCTGCGCACCAATATTCTGACTGCCACCGCCGGCGAAGCCGTCATGGCGCACCGCTTCATCAAATTCGCTCCCTACAAGGGTGAGATTGTACGCCGCACCAACGGCTCCATCATTGCCATGGAAAGCGGAACGGCCTACGCCTATGCACTGGACAAACTGCAGGACCGCGGCAAATTCTTCATCTATCCGCAGGAGGAAGTCTATGCCGGCCAGGTGGTGGGCGAGCATACCAAAGACAACGACCTGGTGGTCAACGTAACCAAATCGAAGAAGCTGACCAACATGCGGGCCGCCGGATCGGACGAAAAGGCCAAGATCGCACCTCCCGTCGTACTCTCGCTCGAAGAAGCCCTGGAGTACATCAAGGAGGACGAGTATGTGGAGGTAACCCCGCACGCCATGCGCCTGCGCAAAATCATCCTCGACGAATTGGAGCGCCGCCGTGCCAACAAAGTATAAGGTCTATCTGGGATTGGGCGGCAATCTGGGCGACCGCAACGCCTTGCTCGACCAAGCCGAATCGCTGCTCAACCAACGGGCGGGCCGCATCATCCAACGTTCGTCGCGCTACGAAACCGAACCGGTCGGATTCGTATCATCCCACCCCTTCCTCAATGAGGTCGTAGCGTTGGAGACACCGTTGGAGCCGCTGGAACTGCTCGACTGCACCGAAGGCATCGAACAGGAGCTGGGCCGGCGGCACAAGAGCCTCAACGGCCGCTACACCGACCGCCCTATGGACATTGATCTGCTGCTGGCGGGCGACCGCCTGATCGACCTGCCCCGCCTAACGGTACCGCATCCGCGTATGCATGAACGTAAGTTCGTACTGGAACCGCTGGCCGAAATTGCTCCGGAACTCATCCACCCCGGGCTGCAGCGCAGCATACAGGATTTATTGAACACTTGGACATAAAAAAAGGATTCCGACCTATCGGAATCCTTTTTTTTGTCAGACGGTTTCGAATCACATCCGGTAGCGGACGCCCAAACAAAGCGCACCCTCGAAGGCACCGCCGTAGTTGACACCCGCCCAACGGTCGCCCAAAGCGGGACCGATGATGGGACGCCAATCGAGCGAAAGCGACAGGGGGATTTCAAAGTTGTATTCGAAAGCAAGCCGCAACGCCAAGCCCAGGTAACCGGAATACTCGGTGGGCGAGTTCTTACCGACCTTCGAATAGTCGTGTCCGTCACCGTCGCCGGTCTGGGGTGCTATCAGGGTATAGTAACCGTTGTGCCCCCATTTGAAACCGCCGCCCATGCCCAAGCCGACTAAGAAATTCCAATTGCCCTTGCCTTTCCACGACTGCAGCGGGTACACCCAATCGTAGGTGAAGGCGGCCTCCACGCCCGGTGCGTAGTAAAAACCGGCCATACCGAAATCCACTTCCAAGACATTGCCCCGTTCCACAGTATGCTGGTAGGAGAATTCCAAACCGTCACCGACACGGCCGCCGATGGCGCGCGGCTGCGCCGACACTGCGGCAGCGCACAAACTCAGGAGAAGAATGCTGAATGTTTTTTTCATGGCTAACAAAAAAAAACAGCCCGATGCACGGGCAACGGGCTGTTGGAATTCAATTTCAATTAGAACTTGTAACGCACACCCCAGCAGATGGCACCTGCATACAGACCTCCAAAGTTGTATGTTGCGCCGGCTCCCGGAACAATGGCGGGACCGAATACAGGACGCCAGTCAATCGAAAGCTGCAAGGGGAACCAGAAGTCGTATTCCACACCGATACGACCGGCCACACCCGGGGTAAGCACGTTACTCCACCACCACCAGCCGAAACCGCCGCCGACACCGGCATACCAGTTCCATTCACCCTTGTGTTCCCAAGAGGAGATAGGGAAAATCCAATCGTAAGTTACGACAGCTTCCACACCCCGGAAACCGGTCAGACCAGCATCAATGGAGAGCATGTTGTCTCCCAAACCATGCTGATAAGAAGCTTCAACACCATAACCGATGCGTCCACCAATGGCACGCGGCTGGGCAAATGCAGTTACAACACCCGCTACGAGGGCAACTGCCACCAATAAAAACTTTTTCATATTGCTAAAAATTTAAGATAATCCAGTTGACTTT
>JAGDAS010000088.1 GCA_017959385.1 Paludibacteraceae bacterium | reverse complement strand
GTTCCTGCATAAAGTGCAGTGCCTTTAGGACCGTGAAGCAGGGCGGAAACGCCGTAGGATCTTACATCTTTGATGGAGGATTTCTCTCCAGCGATTGCCCGTACAGCGATGTTGTGTGGATTGTAAGGGATGTATGGATTTGAAACAGAGTTGATTGCAAAAGATTGGATACCGATTGCGCCATTTGGTTGGGGGGCGGTATTCACGTTTATTCCGATCCTTGTTCTGCATAACAGATATGCGGTTGTATAGGAGTTCCCTTTATTGCCGACGGCTAAGTCGGACTCAGGCGTTTCGGAGGTGGACACTCCCAGCCCCAACCGCTTGGAGAATACGGTTTCATTGTTTTTGATGGTGTTGGAGAAGAATGTGGAACCCTTGGTGGTGCCGTCGCTTTGGACCTGCAGTTGGGCGACAAGGGTTGAGGGAGTCAGCAGCAAGACTGCAATCAGGTAGAATAGAGATTTTTTCATCGTTTGGAATTAGTTTTGATTAAATTTTTGACGCAAAAGTAACGACAAAATCCCAATTTACCCCCCGTCTTCATTTGTTAAAAAAGGTTAAATAACAAAATACCATTCCCGGATAACGGAGGTTACGGTCAGGTAAGTCATTACTGCATGCAAGCCAGGAGGATGACGCCGGTCAGGACGATGCCGAGGGCGACGGCTTTGGGTTTGACGCGGGCGTCGTGCATGCGCAGGGCGCCATACAGGAAGGGAATGACCGTGCCGCTACGACGGATGACGGCGATGACCGAAATCAGGGCGCCCGCCTGGCTCAGCGCATAGAAGTACACATAATCCGACGCCACCCAGAACAACGACACTCCGAGGATGCTCCAACGCCAGTGGAATGGGGTGTCCTGCCGGCGGTGCGGCCACCACAAAACAGCCACCAGCACCGCCATCATGGCCGCTTGCTCCACGGCATAGAAGAATTGTACGGCGGTGCGGTCCACTTCGGTCAAGATGTATTTGTCATAGACGCCGCTGCAGGCTCCCAACAGCATACCGGCAATCACCAGCCATAGGTGCGGACTGCTTTTGAGGGCGACTTCCTTGTTGCCGATCATCGAGAACGCCATCAGTCCGCACAACACGATCCCGACAGCCACCCAACCCTGCCAGGAGAGCCGTTCTCCGAAAAGGAGCACACCTCCCAGAATCACCCAGGCCGGACGTGTGGCACCAATGGGCGCCGCCAGCGTGAGCGGAACATGCTTGATGCCGTGATAGGTACACATACCGGAAGTCAGGATGATCAGGGCCTTGATAAAAACCAGCAGGTGTTGCTGCATGCTGAGGCGGGGTACCGGCATGGTGTCGGCGGGTACCCATCCCAGAGCAGTCAGCCCCATCAGTGTGAGCAGCAACAAGGAGGAAAAGCACATTGTGCTGAGCAGTACCGGCATAACGGCGTTGTCAGTGACGGATTTCTTTTTACAAATGTCATAAATGCCCAGCAGAGCGGCCGAAAGGAAGGCGTAAAGAACCCACATACGAAGAATCGAAATTTTTTTTTGCGTAGCAAAGGTAGACAAAAAACAGACATTCACCTTTATTATGGTGTTCGGTTTGGAAAATTTGCTAATTTTGCAGCGAAATTCGTAGAGCTATGGGCAAAAATTTAGTGATCGTCGAATCTCCGGCGAAGGCCAAAACGATTGAGAAGTTTTTGGGAAGCGACTTTGAAGTGACGTCGTCCATGGGGCATATCCGTGATCTCAAGACCAAAGACCTCAGTGTTGACATACAGCATGGATTCCAACCCATTTATGAAATTCCCGCCGATAAGCGTAAGCTGGTCGCTGAACTGAAGAAGAAAGCCAAGGAAAGCAGCGAGGTATGGCTCGCAAGTGATGAAGACCGCGAGGGGGAGGCGATTGCCTGGCATTTGGCCGAAGAGCTGAAACTGGACAAGGAGAAGACCAAACGTATTGTATTCCACGAAATTACCAAGACGGCTATCCTGTCGGCCATTGAACACCCGCGTAAGATCGATCTGTCGTTGGTCGATGCCCAGCAGGCCCGCCGTGTGTTGGACCGTATTGTGGGTTTTGAGCTGTCGCCGATTCTCTGGAAGAAGATCAAGCCTTCGTTGTCGGCCGGACGTGTGCAGTCGGTGGCGGTCCGCCTGATTGTGGAGCGCGAGCGCGAGATCCAACAGTTTGTGGCGGAGGCGTCCTTCCGGGTGACCGCCTTGTTGCAGGATGCCAAGGGACAGCAGATCCGGGCCGAGCTTCCGCAAAAATTCAAAACCGCCGACGAGGCGCGTCAGTTCCTGGAAGCTTGCAAAAAGGCTGCCTTTACCATTGACGATATTCAGACCAAACCGGCCAAACGCACCCCGGCACCTCCTTTCACCACCTCCACCCTGCAGCAGGAGGCAGCCCGCAAACTGGGCTACTCCGTATCGCAGACCATGATGATCGCCCAGCGTCTGTACGAGAGCGGACGCATCACCTATATGCGTACCGATTCGGTCAACCTTTCCTCGCTGGCCATCCATACCGCCCAGGCGGAGATCAAGGCATTTGCCGGAGAGCAGTACAGCAAGGTGCGTCAATATACGACCAAATCCAAGAGCGCGCAGGAGGCGCACGAGGCCATCCGCCCGACCTATATCAACGAGCACACCATAGAGGGCACCAAACAGGAAAAAGCCCTATATGAGCTGATCTGGAAGCGTACCATCGCCTCTCAGATGGCCGATGCCCAACTGGAGCGTACCACCATCAGCATAACAGTGTCCGGACGGACGGAGAAGTTCGTGGCCGAGGGAGAGGTAGTCAAGTTCGACGGCTTCCTCAAGGTGTATCACGAATCGGTTGACGACGAGGAGGAAGGCGATTCCACTCGGTTGCTTCCGCAAATGACGGTGGGCGACGTCCTGCAATACGACAATGTGGTTGCGACCGAACGTTTCTCCCAACGCCCGCCCCGTTATACGGAGGCTTCGCTTGTGCGCAAGATGGAGGAGCTCGGTATCGGCCGTCCTTCGACCTATGCGCCGACCATTAGTACCATCCAGCAGCGCGAATACGTGGTGCGCGGCGACCGGGAGGGAGAGAAGCGCTCTTACCAGTCGCTGTCATTGGAGCGGGGGCTTATTACGGCCAAAACCCTGACCGAACAGTTCGGTGCCGAAAAATCCAAACTTTTCCCCACCGATATCGGTTCGGTGGTCAATGACTACCTGGTGGCCAGTTTCGGCAATATCGTCGATTTCAATTTCACCGCCAAGGTGGAGCAGGATCTCGACCGCGTGGCCGAAGGCAAGGAAAAGTGGGAAGGCACGATCGCCAAGTTCTACGAAGGTTTCCACCCTCTGGTTGAGCAGGCGGCTCAAACCCACATGGAGCACAAGGTCGGTGAGCGTTTGCTGGGCAACGACCCCAAGACGGGCAAACCGGTATCCGTCAAAATCGGACGTTTCGGTGCTGTGGCGCAGATCGGTTCCGCCACCGATGCGGAGAAACCGCAGTTTGCCTCGCTCAAAAAGGGACAGTCCATCGAAACCATTACGTTGGATGAAGTGTTGGAGTTGTTCCAACTGCCTCGTGTATTGGGTGATTTCGAAGGTAAGGAGGTGAAGGTGGCGGTAGGTCGGTTCGGCCCCTATGTGGCGCACAACGGTCAGTTCTGCTCCATTCCCAAGTCGGTCGATCCGCTCAAGGTCACCCTCGAAGAGGCGGTGGCGATGATCCGCAACAAGCGCGATTCGGATGCCAACATGATCCTTAAGACCTTTGTCGAAGATCCGGAACTGCAGTTGCTCAACGGCCGTTACGGGGTTTACCTGAAAAAGGGACGGACCAATTACAAACTCCCCAAGGACTGCAAGCCGGAGGAGTTGACCTATGCCGATTGCGTCAAGATTATGGACGAGGCGCCGGAAAGACCAGCCCGTCGCGGTTTTAGAAGAAAGTAAGCATACAATCAATTATATGGTATTAAACAAAAATGTCTGTTCCTTTTGGGAGCAGACATTTTTGTTGTTGGAAGGTTGCTTTTTTATCTCGGAAGCACTTTGATCTGAAGTTTGGCATAGGCGCGTTCGGCGCGGGCTTTGGCTTTTTCGACGGTTTCGTCGGTGGCCAGGATGACGCCCATACGGCGGTGTCCTTTGATTTCCGGTTTGCCGAAAAGGCGTATCTGCACATTCTCTTCCGCCAGTACTTGTTCCAGATTACTGAAAATGACTTTGTCGGTGTCGCCTTCCACCACAATGGCTTTGGACGCCGACGGTCCGAAGAATCGGATGGAGGGGATGGGCAGCCCCAGAATGGCGCGGGCGTGCAGGGCGAATTCCGACAGATCCTGCGAAATCATGGTGACCATACCTGTGTCGTGCGGGCGGGGGGATACTTCGCTGAATATCACGTTCTCACCTTGAATGAACATCTCCACACCGAATATGCCGTAGCCCCCGAGGGCGGCGGTCACCTTGCCCGCGATTTCCTCGGCTTTGCGGATCGCTTGCGGGGGCATGGCCTGCGGTTGCCAGGATTCGCGGTAGTCACCATTGACCTGATGGTGGCCGATGGGTTGCAGGAACAACGTCCCGGCGCTGTGACGTACGGTCAGCAGGGTGATTTCATAGTCAAAATCGATAAATCCCTCCACAATCACACGTCCGGCTCCCGCCCGGCCACCCTCCTGGGCTTCATGCCAGGAGGCATCGATGTCGGCGGCGCTTTTAATCACGCTTTGTCCGTGTCCGGACGAACTCATGATTGGTTTCACTACGCAGGGAATTCCGATTTTTTCAACGGCTTGGTCAAATTCCTCCCGTGTGGATGCGAAGACGTAGGGCGAGGTAGGAATCCCCAGCTCTTCGGCGGCCAGTCGGCGGATGCCCTCACGGTTCATCGTCAGCAGGGCGGCGTTGGCCGTGGGGATGACGCGGTAGCCCTCCTTTTCCAACTCCACCAGGGTGGGGGTGGCAATGGCCTCCACTTCGGGGATAATGAAATCGGGTTTCTCCTGTTCGATGACCGCCCGCAAGGCCTGTCCGTCAAGCATGTTGAGCACGTGGCTGCGATGTGCGATCTGCATGGCCGGGGCGTTGGCATAGCGGTCAATGGCGACCACTTCGATGCCGAAACGCTGCAATTCAATGGCTACTTCCTTGCCCAGTTCTCCTGAGCCGCATAACAATGCTTTCTTGCCGATAGGCGAAAGCGGAGTTCCGATTTCCAGCATGTTTTTGTTTTTTTGATGATGGTTCAAAGATAAGGATATTTACCGAAAGGGTGTATTGCGGAAAACGGAATGTTATAAACAACCAGACATTCGGATGCGTCCCCTTTTTTGTTAAATATGTTAAATAATGTTAATATTGTGTACGAACACACCGCCAATAGAAACAATTTACCTTATAAAATTATACATTTGCAAAAAGTAGTGTTCGCACACAGAATAACCGATAACCTTATATCAACGATATGAAAAAGTCAGTTTCCATCCTTGTACTGCTTTCCATGCTCCTGACGGGCAGTGTGGTACGTGCACAGGTTCCCGTGCCTCTCGGCAAAGGTTCTTATGCCTCGTTCACGCCCCGTTACCAATATCTGGAGAACAACGGCTACTATCTCGGCTGGCAGGAAATCTTTGTGGATGAACCCGAAAACAAGCGTCCGATCCCGACCAACGACTGGTGGACGCAGATGCTCGTGGATATGATCAACAAAGACGGCTACGTCGGGAACCTCTGGGTGTATCCGCACCGTACCGGCGGTGACGCCTACGGCGCTTGGATCGACATTCCGAGCGAATGGAACGATGGCGGTACCACGCTCGACCCCAAGTCGCGCCTCAAGGTGCTGGGCGACGGTTTCAAGGCAACCACGCACCGGGTGCGTTCATGGTCGGACTGGGGCGTGGTTTATGCACTGACGGACCAGGTCTCCAAGGAAATCGAGGTCACCATCAGCAACGGTTGTCCGTTCACTTGGATCAACTTCAAGAATGTGATGCCGGTGCTCAACTTCGCCGCCAACGCCAACTTTTACCGCCGCGACGGTCTGAAGGCCTCCTTCCCCTATAAGAGCGACTGCGTATGTATCGAGGTGGATGGAGATTATTACGGCATTTACCTTCCGGAAAATACCGTGATTGAGAAGGGTAGTTGTGTGCTCAACTTCCGATTCACCGGCGAGGAACGCTATATGGTGGTGGCGGCCATGAAGTCGGCCGATGCCTTGGATGCCTTCTATCCCTATGCGTTCAACAAGATTGTGGACACCCGGTTGGACTGGGAGTATGACGAACCGACCGCCAAAATCAAGACCATTTATACGGTTACGACCCAAAACCTGCGCGACGGGAGCAACGGCCCGGCCCTGCAGGGATTCCTGCCGCACCATTACCGCGACAGTGAGATGAACTTCAATCTGATGGATCTTTGGTATCAGACCTGCCGCGGCAAAATGTACTGCGCTGTGGGCAACCGATTTGAAATCACTTATCCCTTCAACGGTCTGATTCCCTATGATCCGGCACCTTCCGCCACCAATTCGGCGGTGGCGCCCTACCGGCAGGAACTGCTCGACGAGCACTTGCAGGTGCATGCCTATGACCTCTCGTATGCCGGCGACACCTACTACGGAGGCAAGGATTTGCAGCAGAAGGCCCAGATGATGGCCTATGCGTATGCCACCGGCAATATGGAGATGTATGAGAAGATGAAGGCCAACCTGGAGAACAACTTCAAGGATTGGTACACCTATACACCGGGCGAGGAGAAGCACTATTTCGCCCTGCTCAATATGCTCAACTGGGATGGTTTCTCCGGTTACGACAACGGTGAACGTGCCGAGTTGGGTCAGGACGTGCACCTCTCCATGGGCTATTTCGCCCACGCCTTCGGTGTGTTGGCCCTCTTTGACCCCCAGTTCGCCCAGGATTACGGTGAAATGGCCGTGAAATCGATCAAGCAGTATGCCAACTGGGACCGCAACGACAAGAGTCTGCCCTGGCTGCGTACGTTCAGCCCTTGGTTCGGGCACTCCAATACCGGCCCCTTCGGCGACGGTGGTGGCAACGGTCAGGAATCCTCGTCCGAAGCCATGCAGGCTTGGGGTGGCCTGTATATGCTGGCCATTGGCTTGAAAGACAAGGAAATGCGTGATGCCGCCATCATGGGTTACACCATTGAGTCGCGTGCCGTAGGCGAGTACTGGTTCGACATCAACCGCGACAAGTACGAGCCCAATGTGTGCTATGAGAAGTTCGGCAAGCAGTTCGAGGGCATGGCCGGAGGTGACTCCATTTTCATGCTGCGCCCCTACAGCTCACACTTGCAGAACCGCGGCCCGGGTTGGTGGACCTGGTACAGCGGCAACCCCTTGCAGATGAACTGTATCAACTGGCTGCCCATGTCCAGTTGTTTGAAATACCTGTACGCCAAGCCGGACTTCAACCGTTGGATTTACGAGGTGGCCGAAGACCAGCGTGCCACCTTCCTGGCCGCCCATGCCATCAACGGACGTATTACGGATTCCAATCCGGGATTCAGCGATGAGGAACGTCCCATGAACAACTCCGTGGCCCGCAACTGGCTGGGACAGGTCATGCTCTCGTTCCGTCAAACCTTCGACCCCGAGGGCGTGGCCGAGCTGTGGGACAAAATGTATTCCGAGCGTGATCAGTACAGCAACATCACCGATGCGCAGACGGGCAATCCGACCAGTCCGTTGTGCTATTATATGACACACTCGCACCTGACCTATGGTGACATCCGTTGGGACATGCACTGCGACGATCCGACTTCGACCGCCTACCTGCATCCCACCACCGGTCGTCGCTGCTACGCGATGTACAACAATGAGGACAACGAAAAGAAATTCACCTTTTATAATGAGAATCAGCAGGCTGAGATCAGCATCGGCATGCCGGCCAACAAATACGTCTGCACCTGCTCCGACGCTTATCTGGACAGCATTGAGGTAAGCAGCGGTATGAAGACGGTCGAGCCCGGACAACAGGTACGTGTGCGTGCCATCGGTTATGACCAATACGGTGCCATCTGGTCGTTAAAGGACGCCCGTTGGCAAATTACGGAAGGCGAGGGAACGCTGGCCTTCTCCTCCGATACCTTGTACACGTTTACGGCTACCGCCGCCGTGCAGGACCGGGTGATTATTGCGGTCAGCAAGCGCAACAGCAAAAACGAGACCATTGTGGGGTATGACACCATCCGGGTCAACGCCCGTCCCCAAATTGCCTCCATCACCATTACCCCGACTCCGATGGTGATGCTGCTCGGTGCCACACAGGAATTCACCGTTACCGCCGAAGACCAATACGGCGAGCCCTTCGAGCCCCAATCGGTGGTTTGGACGCTGACCGGCACCTCGTCCATTACGACCGACGGTGTGTTTACGGCCTCTACGCCCGGACGTCAGACCATTCAGGTAACGGCCGACGGCCTGACGGCGCAGCACGAGTTCCGGGTACTGCCCCAATTGGACAACATCGCCCTCAACAAGCCCATCACGACCGGTTCGCGTCCGAACAACGCCACCCGTCTCAACGATGGCAATATGACCAACAACTGGGAGGCGCAGAACTGCGATCAGGATCCCGCCAACAGTGTGGTGACCATTGATCTGCAGGAAAGCTACCTGATCAGCGGTGTGCGCATTTATTGGAAGAATTCCGCACAGGAGTACGACCTCTATTTCTCGGAAGACGGCAACAATTGGACTTGTGCCTATCAGGAACGCCTGGGTGCCGGTGATGTGGACAATTCCGGTCTGGGTGCGGTGTACGGCATCAAGGATGTGGATGACATTGTCCTCAGCGGAACGGCCCGTTATGTGCGGTTGAACCCCTTGCTCAAGAGCGGCCGTTATTGTTTCAGCATGTATGAGATTGAGGTGTACGGTACACAGATCGACGGTGCGCCGGTGTTGGCTGCGTTGGACATCGAACCGGGCGGTTATTTCAACCAGGACGAAACCATCAACTTCCAATTGCGCGGTTACGACCAATACGGTGATCCGTTCAATTTGGGCGGTCAGGCCGTTGTCTGGAGTGCCGACAAAGGAGAGATGAACAACGGCACTTATGTGGCCACGCAGTACGGCAATGTGAAGATCAGTGCGCTTTGTGGCGGATTGTCCACCTACAAGACCATCTTTGTCAATGCGGTGGAGAAGGCCGATTCAATCGTGGTTACGCCGGGCGATGTCAACTTGGTGCAGACCGGTTCGGTGCAGTTCAGCACGAGAATCCTGACCGCGTTCGGGTTCCCCTTGAATGACGCCGACTATCCCATCACCTGGAGCATAGACGGCAATGCCAACGGCTGTACCGTTACGCAGGACGGTGTATTCACCGCCGGCAATACCCCGGGCAATTATGTGGTGCGTGCCACCTCGGGTGCCGCTTCGGGTACGGCCTTGATTCATATCAGCGACTTCAACAACCTCAACCTGGCCACCTACAAGGATTGCTGGGCGTCATCGCAGCAGTACAACACCTTCGAACCGGCCAAGGCGGTCGATGGTGACCCAGGCAGCCGGTATGCCCAGTCTTCGTTCTCGGGTCGTGCCGAGTGGTGGTATGTCGATTTGGAGGATACTTATATTATCGACCGCATTGTTATCCGCTGGATGAGCAACACGTCGATTGACAAGAATTTCAATCTGCAGGTTTCGAACGACAAGAAGGAATGGATTACGGTTTACGAGACCGAGACCCAGCCGGCGCTCGACCGCGAGGGAAATGATAAATTGGTGTTGGAGGAAGTGGTTGACCCCGACCGTCCTACCGGTCCACTGATCAAGCACTATGTGCAGACGGTGACGCTCAACAACATCGGCGGTCGTTATGTCCGCATAAACAAGAACCAGGCTTCCAGCGGCAGCAACGACTACACGGGTTCGTTCTACGAATTTGAGGTGTACGGCGAGCGTTTCTGGCGTCCGGTTCCCACTACGGTGACTGTGACTCCGAATCCGATTACCGCTTATGTCAATACCGACATTCAGCTCATTGCCGAAGTGTTTGACCAAGACGGTATCCGTATGTCCGACTGCGAAAAGAACTGGAGCATTTCGGGCGGTGCCGGCCGTTTCAAAGACGACGGTTGGTTGGAACCCCATGTGGAGGGTGAATATACCGTGACCGTTCAGGTGGGCGATGTGGTCGTCAACGTGCCCATCACGATTCTGCCCGAACCCGCCCTGGCGCAGATCAAGATCACTCCTTCGCCTTTGTATGCCGATAAGAACAGTACCACCGACCTCAAGGTGAAGTGCTACGATCAGTATGGCAACGAAATGTGGTGGATTGAGCCAACCTATACGGCATCCGATGGAGTCTCCGTCAATGCCATTGCACAAGTGACCACCACCGATGCCGAGGGTCAGTTCCTGGTAAAGGCCACTTATGGTAAGATTGTGGGCCTCTGCTATGTGATTGTGGGAGAGGAACGTGAATGCAACAACAAGGCGGCTACCGCTTTGTACAACAACGGCAATGCGGCTCATGCTACAGCGACCGACGTATTCGGCAACGATTGTTCGGCCGGAGCCTATCAGCCCAAGAATGCATTGGACGGCCGTATCAACTCGCAATGGTTCGGTCAGGCCGACCCCTGTGTGTTTGAGTTTGAGATGGACGATATCTATGCGGTCAATGCCTTGGAGATCATCTGGACCACTGGTCAGAGTGCCAAGTACTACGAAGTGTACGGCTCGGCCGATGGGGTGGAATGGCACAAGATAGTCGATGATGTGGAGGAAATGCTCGACGAAGACCACATGCACCATTTCGACGAAGGCGACTATCCGTACAATGTATTCTTCCTTTCGGAAAATATCAAATATATCCGTCTGAAGCTTACGCAAAAGCAGGGTGGCGGCAACTATGGTATCCGTGATATCCGTGTCTGCGCCGAGGAGGTGCAGCTCGATGTGCCGGCCACCATCGTCATCCGTCCCGAGGCCGTTCATATCGGTGACAATGAATCGGTTACCCTGACGGCAACGGTGTACAATGCCAAGGGTGAGGAAATGCCCGATGCCGATGTGGAGTGGACGTGGGAGGAACCGGCCGCCATCGGCACATTGACGCCGAACGGCAAAACGGCTGTATTCACTTCCGCCAACCGCGGCGGCAACTATACGGTAACCGCTCAGTCGGGATTTGCCATTACGACCTGTCCGATTGTGATCGAGCTGCCTGCTTCGGCCATTCCGCCTTCGGAGATTACGGCATCCGATGAGGATCCGCAGGTAGGCAAGACTATTACCTATACGGTCGATCCGATTGACGGACAGACCTTTGTGTGGACGATTCCCTCCGGTGCGACCGTTGTCTCCGGTCAGGGAACCAACAGTATCACCGTTACCTGGAATGAGGCCGGTGAGGGAACGGTTTCGGTCGTTTCCCTGTTGGGGGATGTGGAGAGCGATGCCTCTACCTTGGATCTGGCGGTTCGCACGAATGTACTGCCGGCATCCGATCCAGCTTCCGAGTGCCGCCAGGCGAATGGCACCTATACCTATGCCGCTACGGTCGATGCAGGTTATACGCTGATATGGTATGATGCTGTTGCCGGTGGGCAGGGCGCAGAGGTGACTCCGACCCAATCCCTGGCTGTGGCTGATGATTATACGGTTTACGTTGCCGCCCGTCCCAACGGTTGCGAGGCT
The DNA here is from genome assembly GCA_017959385.1 of Paludibacteraceae bacterium. Taxonomy (GTDB): domain Bacteria; phylum Bacteroidota; class Bacteroidia; order Bacteroidales; family Paludibacteraceae; genus Enterocola. The sequence goes on along the minus strand of JAGDAS010000088.1, from coordinate 1,148 downwards.
TGTGAGGGTGACCGTGTCGCTGTCCTGCTGACTGTATTGCCAGCTCCGGACGTAACGATTCAGGTTGATGCAACGGCCGCGTGTCCGGGCAGTACGCTGACGCTGAATGCGGTGGGCGAAAATCTGGCTGGTGCCACCTACGAATGGGAAGGCGCCACCGGCAATAACGCTACGGCATCGGTGGTTTTACCGGCCACATGCGGAGCGGGGCAGGTGGTAAGTGTGACGGTGACCACGAATGGTACTTGCGAGGCATCGGACGAGATCACGCTGACCGCCCAGGATACCGAGGCACCCGTGATTGAAGGAACTCCGGTCAATGGTATCGAGGCCGTATCGCTGGGTAATTGTACGTACGAGATGCCCGATGTACTGGCCGGTCTGACCATTACCGACAACTGTACGGCCGCCGCCCAACTGACGGTAGCGCAGCAACCCGCTGCCGGTACGGCTCTGACGGAGACGACCGAAGTGGTGGTGACCGCCACAGACGCCTGCGGTCAGACGGGTGAGGTCCGCTTTAATGTGCTGGTACCCGAAACGCTGCCGGCTGTGACCATTACGGGTGCCGCCGAGGCCTGCCCGGGTAGTGAAGTAACCCTGACGGCCGAGACCGAGGCCCAGAACGTAACCTACCTCTGGAACGGAGTGGAAGGCACGAACACCTATACGGCAACGGCTCCCGCTGCTGTGGACGGCACGCTGGATGTTACGGTTGTAATCCGTAATGCCGACGGTTGCTCGCGTGACGATGAACATACGATTACGGCCGTTGACAACGAGGCTCCGCAGTTCGACCAGCAACTGCCGCAAACGACAGCCGCCGTTTCGGATGGAAACTGCAACTATACGATTCCGAATCTGATTGGCAATTTGACGGCCACCGACAACTGTACGGCTCCGGCTGAGATTGTCATTGCCCAGAACCCGACCTCCGGTACGTCCGTTAACCAAGAAACGGTTGTTACGGTAACGGCCACCGACCTCAGCGGCAAGGTTGCCACGGCAGAGGTAACGATAACCGTACCGACCACCTTGGCGGTTGTGACCATCACGGGTGCCGATGAGGCCTGCCCGGGTAGTGAAGTAACCCTGACGGCCGAGACCGAGGCCCAGAACGTAACCTACCTCTGGAACGGAGTGGAAGG
>JAGDAS010000087.1 GCA_017959385.1 Paludibacteraceae bacterium | reverse complement strand
TTGTTCGATGACACCGGTTTGGGCAGCGAGCCCGTAATGGAGCGTCCGCTGAGGCTCCAACCGCTGCCTTGTCCCTTTCCGCCGCCACTGAGGTTGGTCGAATTCGGGTCACCGAAAGGATTGCCTTGGTTGCCGGACTTGCCCGTGTTTCCTTGACCGGTGGAGGAATTGGCTGTGCCGGCTCCTCCGGCTCCACTTCCAGTGAAGGCGTTTTTCGCTGCAGCAGCGGCTTTGGCTTTGGCGGCGTCTTCCGCCTTTTTCTTCGCCTCCGCTTCCGCCTTTTTGCGGGCCTCTTCCGCCTTACGTGCCTCTTCGGCAGCGCGTTGTTCGGCCAGTTGCCGCTGGCGTTCGGCCTCCATCTCCTTCTTCTTTTTCTCCTCGGCCGCCTTCATAGCCAATGTTTCAGGATCCTCTTGCGTGACCAGCTCTTCCGTTGCCGCGGGAGCGGGCGGCGCGGGTTCGGGTTCGGAGGCGGCTGTCTCCGGCTCGGCATCAACCAGTTGGTCCTCCACCGCACTTTGCGGTGCGGGTTCGAACAAACCGTCGCCTCCGTCGGACCAGCCGTAGTTGACGGTCAGTCCTTCCTCTTCTTCGGGCTGCTCCTCGGCAGCCGGGAAAATTAAAAAGAACATGAGCAGCAACAGCAGGGCATGGAACACAAAGGTGCCGACCGCCGCCCAGACATGGGAGTCTATATGTTGTTTCTGTTTACTCATTCCGCATGGGGCGGGTGGCGATCACCAGCTTGTACTTGTTTTTGTTGGCAATGTTGAGGATGCGTACGATTTCCCGGTAGGGGACGCTTTCGTCGGCATACAGGACGACATACATTTCGGGGTTTTCGGCCACTGCGTTCTGCAGGAATGGTTCGATTTCCTCAAAGGCCACGGCCCGTTCCCGTTGTTTGCCCTGTGCCACATAGAAGTTGATCTGCTCGTCGATATATACCCGCGATACGGGGTTGGCCGCTGTCTGGCTGCTGCTTTGCGGAAGCAGCAGCTTGATGGCGCTGGGGGTCACCGCCGTGGAGGTGATCATGAAGAAGATGAGCAGCAGGAACACCAGATCCGTCATGGAGGAACTGCTGAACGCCGCGCTGGCCCGGTTTCTTTTCTTGAGTGCCATGGCGGGTCTTACTTGAGGGGTTCGTTGAGCAGGTCCATGAATTCAATGGATTTGAGCTCCATCTTTTGTACCACATTGTCCAGTTTGGAAACCAGATAGTTGTAGGCGAAGTAGGCCAGAATACCGACCACCAGACCGGCTACCGTGGTTACCATGGCCTCGTAGATACCGCCTGCCAATACGGTGATGTCCACACTGTTGCCGGCGTTGGCCATGTCCATAAAGGCTTGAATCATACCCGTCACTGTACCCAGGAATCCGATCATGGGGGCGCCGCCCGAAATGGTGGCCAGCATGGTGAATCCCTTCTCCAGTTTGTTCGTTTCGAGGTTGCCTACGTTCTCAATGGCCACCAGTACGTCGTTCATGGGTTTTCCCAGACGGGAGATCCCTTTTTCAATCATACGGGCCGAGGGGGTGTTGGTCTGCTGGCACAGCTTGGTGGCCGAATCGGTCTTGCCTTCCATGATGTAGTCGCGGATGCGGTCCATGAAGGATTTGTCCTCCTTGGAGGCCCGGTTGATGACAATCATCCGTTCAATGAAAATATAGACCGCCAGAATGGAGAGCAGCAGCAGCGGAATCATGATATACGGTCCGCCGGCCTGGGCCAGTTCCCACAGGGACTTCGTGTTTTCAACGGCTTCGCCGGTTTCTTCGGCTTGGGTGGTGACGGTGTCGGTGACCTGCTGTATCTGCAGCAGCATGTTCATAAGATTCATGATGATTGTCTGTTAGGTTGTGTTTCTTTGTCAAAAAAAATGCTTTACTTTGCATAAGGAAGCAAACAAAGGTAATGATTTCTTGCCGATTTGCGTAAAATCGGCGTCAAAAGTTATCTACAATACCCCAATTTATTGAAAATATGAGAATCGCCATCTTTGGAAGTGTACATAAGAAAGGTTTTGCCCAAGCTTGTGCGGAAGTGTTGGATGTGCTGCGGCGTCATGGATCGGATGTGCTGCTGGAACAGGGTGTGCACTGGTTGCTGTTGGATGCGGGCATTGTGGTACCGGCCAATGTGGCCGTACTGGATCCTGAGGAGGATTGGACGGCCGACCTGGTGCTGAGCCTGGGAGGTGACGGCACCTTCCTGCAGACGGCACAGGCGGTGGGGCGGCGCAGTCTGCCCATTTTGGGTATCAACCTGGGGCATCTGGGTTTTATGGTTGATGTGATGGGCAATGAGATCAGTACCGCTCTTGACGAAGTGCTGACCCGGGGATTTCAGACCGAAGCGCGCAGCCTGCTGCATCTGGAGCGTGAATCGGACGGGAGGCGTGTGGTCGTAGGCGATGCGCTCAATGAAGTGGCTGTGCTGAAACTGGACACCTCCTCTATGGTGAAGGTGCACACCACCGTATGCGGAAATTTTCTCTGCACTTACCGGGCCGACGGGTTGCTGGTATCCACGCCGACCGGTTCGACCGGCTATGCGCTAAGTGTCGGAGCCTCCATACTGGCGCCCGAAAACCACAGTTTCATTCTTTCGCCGGTGGCGCCGCACTCGCTCAACCAACGTCCGCTGGTCGTGCCCGATCATTGGGACCTGCAGTTGGATGTGGATTGCCGAACGGATTGTTTTTTGGTTTCAATTGATGGCCGTTCGCAAGTATTGGAACGGCATAACAGACTTTTTATAACCAAGGCCGGCTACCCGGTGGTGCTGGCCAAACGCAAGGGACATACCTATTTTGAGACCCTGCGCGACAAACTTATGTGGGGGAAGGATACCCGTGGCAACTGACCGGAACAGCGGCATCATTCTGGGCATTGATCCGGGAACCAACCTGATGGGCTACGGCCTGCTTCAGGTGGAGGGACGGGCTGTGTCGATGCTGGCCATGGGTGTGCTGGACATGCGCAAGCTGGAATCGCCTTACGATAAGTTGGAGCGGATCTTCTCGCGCGTTTTGTCGCTCATTGAGGAGTTTGCTCCCGATGTACTGGCTATTGAAGCCCCTTTTATGGGCAAGAACGTGCAGTCCATGCTCAAACTTGGACGGGCGCAGGGCGTGGCTATAGCGGCCGCCGCATACAAAGGCATTCCCATTCAGGAATACAAGCCGCTGGAGATTAAAATGGCCATTACCGGCAATGGAGTAGCGTCGAAGGAGCAGGTAGCGGCAATGCTCCAGCGTTTTCTACGCCTCAAGGACGACGAACTGCCCGACAAACTGGATGCCACCGATGCCCTTGGAGCCGCCTATTGCTACTACCTGCGCATGAACCGGCCGCAGGCGTCGCATCCGGTCAAAAGCTGGAAAGAGTTTGCTGAAAAGAACAAAGGCCGCATACATGGCAAATAAAAAAAACCTCTCTGACGGATCAGAGGGGTTTTTTATTCGAGATAAAGGCCCGGGTTTATGCTTCGGGTTGCATGTTGGTATAGACATTCTGCACATCCTCGTCCTCTTCGATGCGGTCGATGAGTTTCTGGATGGCTTCGCGTTCTTCCGGCGTTACTTCCTTGTAGTTGTTGGGCACCCGCTCGAATTCGGCGCTGTTGATGTCGTAGCCGTTGTCTTCGAGGTATTTTTGAATTTCGGCGTTGCTGGCGAAGTCACCGTAGAAAATGATGTTTCCGTTCTCGTCGTTCTCCAATTCCTCTACACCGTAGTCAATGAGCTCCAGTTCCAGATCCTCGAGCGATACGCCTTCTTTGGGGACAATGGAATAGACGCATTTGTGGTCAAACAGGAACTCAAGGCTGCCGGTCGATCCGAGTGAGCCGCCGAACTTGCTGAAATAGCTGCGTACATTGGAGTAGGTGCGCATGTTGTTGTCGGTGGCGGCTTCCACAAAGATGGCTACACCGTGGGGGCCGTAGCCCTCATAGTTGATTTCCTTGTAGTTGCCTTCGTCTTTGGAAAAGGCCTTCTTGATGGCACGTTCCACATTTTCCTTAGGCATGTTCTCCTTCTTGGCCTGCTGCATGAGCATACGCAGACGCGGGTTGCCGCTGGGGTCGTCGCCGCCTTCGCGTACGGCAATGGTGATTTGCTTGCCGAGTTTGGTGAACACGCGGGCCATGTTGCCCCATCTTTTCAATTTGGTCGCTTTACGGTATTCAAATGCTCTACCCATAGTGTGGTTGGTTTTATTTTAATTCAAATTTATCGGATTTTCGCTCCCAGTTTCTGCTCGTAGGCTTGGATGAGCCGCTGCATAATGCTGTCGATCTGCCGGTCGTCGAGGGTTTTGTTGGCATCCTGCAGGGTGAAGGAGACGGCGTAGGATTTCTTGCCCGGCTCCAGGTTTTTGCCTTCGTACACATCGAAGAGGACTACCTTTTTGAGTAATTTGCGTTCCACTTCGTAGGCGGTTTTCTCCACCTGTTCGAAGGTAATGTCCTGGTCGAGCAACAGAGCCAGGTCGCGTTTGACTTCCGGGAACTTGGCGATGTCGCTGAAGAGCATTTTGTGGTTGCCCACCGTTTGCAGCACGGCCTTCCACTCCAGGTCGGCGTAGAATACCTCCGTGTCGATGTCGAAGTCACGCAGCAGTTGGTCGCTGACAATGCCGATGGTGGCCAACACTTTGCCTTGGTAGGTCTCCAAGCGGATCGCCTGACGGTAAATGTCCGCTTGATAGGGCTTGGATACGTATTTTCCGGAAGGGATGCCCAGACGGGTCAGCAGGCTGGTTACATAGCCCTTGAGGTCGAAGAAGTTGACCTTGCGCTCGGCGTCGGTCCAGCTTTGCTCGTGCGTGTTGCCGCACATCCACAGGGCCAGGTGGTTTTCCTCGCTGTAGGCTTTGAGCGGTTTTTCCACATTGCGGTTTTCCGCATGGTAGTGGTAGCAGGCACCGAACTCATAGAACTTGAGGTTGAAACGCCGGCGGTTGCGGTTGTGGGCGATGCTTTCCAAACCGCCCATCAACAGGGTTTGACGCATTACGCTCAGGTCGCTGCCCAGCGGATTCATGATCCGTACGGCATTTTCGGCCGGATAACTGGTCAGGCCCGTGTAGTACGAAAGTTTGGTCAGCGAGTTGTTCATGATTTCCATAAATCCTTCGCCGGTCAGCTGTCCGCCGGCCCGGTTCTGCAAACGGGTGGAGTCGGGGGTGGTGGAATAGCTGATGGAGGATTTCAGGTTGGCGTTGGGCTGGATGTTGTCGTAGCCGTAAACGCGCAGAATATCCTCAATGACATCCACATCGCGCTGTACATCTACGCGGTAGGGCGGAACAGAAAGCTGCAGCTCGTCGTCTGTTTCGTTGTCAATGCGGATTTCAAGTCCTTCCAGTATGTTCTTGACAGTCGTTTTGGAAAGTTCTTTGCCGATCAGGCTGTTCACTTTGTCGTAACGCAGAGTGACCTGAAAGTCGGCCACCGGATTCGGATACAGGTCGATGATGTCGCCCGATACGATACCGCCGGCCAGCTCCTGGATGAGCAGGGCGGCGCGCTTGAGCGCATATACGCAGATGTTCGGGTCGCAGCCGCGCTCGTAGCGGAACGAGGCGTCGGTGTTGAGCCCGTGACGGCGGGCCGTCTTGCGGATGGTGACGGGGTCGAAGTAGGCGCTTTCGATAAAGACATTCTTCGTCTTTTCGGTTACACCCGATTTCAGACCGCCGAACACACCGGCCAGGCACATGCCTTCCTTCGGATTGCAGATCACGAGGTCGTTGGCGGAGAGTTTGCGCTCCACACCGTCGAGTGTGACGAAGGGCGTGCCTTCCGGCAGATTGCGGACAATGACTTGGTCGCCGGCGATTTGATCGGCGTCGAAACAGTGCAACGGCTGTCCCAACTCGTTGATGATGAAGTTGGTGATGTCAACGATGTTGTTGATGGGACGTTGACCGATGGAGGTCAGGCGTTGTTTCAGCCAGTCGGGCGATTCTTTGACCTCCACTCCCAGGATGGTCAGACCCGTGTAGCGGGGGCAGGCCTTCTCATTCTCCACTTTGACGCGGATGCTGCGGTCGTGGGTGTTCACTTTGAAAGCTTCTACCGAAGGCTTGACCGCTTTTTTGCCCAAAGCGGCGGCCAGGTCGCGGGCTACACCGTAGTGGGAGATGGCATCAGCCCGGTTGGGTGTGATGTCCACCTCGATCAGTGCGTCGTCCTCAATGTGGTAGTAGGTCTTGGCGGGGGTGCCGACAACGGCGTCGTCGGGCAGTTCGATGATACCGTCGTGGCTGCTGCCAATGCCGATCTCATCTTCCGCGCAAAGCATGCCGAACGATTCCACACCGCGGATTTTCGATTTCTTGATGGCGAATTCCTTGTCGCCGTCGTACAATTTGGTGCCGATCGTGGCCAGGATGGTTTTCAGACCTTTACGGCAGTTGGGGGCGCCGCATACCACCTGTACCGGTGTCTCGCCGCCGAAATCAACGGTGGTGACGTGCAGGTGGTCGGAGTCGGGATGCTCCTCGCAGGTGAGCACTTGGGCGACTATCAGGCCGGCCAGACCGCCTTTGATGGTTTGCGTGGTTTCAACCGCACCCACCTCCAATCCGAGCGAGGTGAGTTTTGCCGCTGTTTCTTCGGGGCCCAGGGGTAGGTCGATGTATTGCTTCAGCCAATTGTACGAAATGTTCATGTCGTTCAAACAATTTAGGTCGCAAAATTAGCATTAAATCTTGTAAATCGAAAATTTTGCAAAGGATTTGTGCGCGAAATCCGTTGGAAATCCGTCCTATGGACGCGATCGGTTCAGATGCGCTCGATCAGGCAGACGGCATAGGCCGACATTCCTTCCTCCCGGCCGGTGAATCCCAGCTTTTCGGTGGTGGTGGCTTTGACCGATACGTCGTCGGGTGTCAGCCCTGTGCAGGCGGCCATAGTCTCCTGCATGGATGTGATGTAGGGAGCAAGTTTGGGGCGCTGGGCGCAGACCGTGGCGTCGATATTGCCGGGCCTCCAGCCGTGTCCGGCCAGCAGTGCGGTGGTTTCGCGCAGCAGGATTTTACTGTCAATTCCCTTGAATCGTTCGTCGCTGTCGGGGAAGTGGTAACCGATGTCGCGCAGGTTGGCGGCACCCAGCAGAGCATCGCAGACGGCGTGGATGAGCACGTCGGCGTCGGAGTGGCCCAGCAGGCCGTGGGAATGGGGGATGCAGACACCTCCCAGCCACAACGGACGGTCCGTCACCAGACGGTGCACGTCATAACCCATGCCCACACGGATGTTCATATCGGAGCGGAATCAGTCAAGTTCGTCCTCGGTCTTGACGCCGGCCAGCGATTTGAGACCGCCCATGTTGAATCCGAGCGAGAAACGAAGCGTCTGGTCCAAGGGGTTCTGCTTGGTGACGGAAAGTACGTAGGCGACATCCAAGGCGAACACATTGAGCCGGAAACCGACACCGAAGGTGAAGTATTTGCGGTTGCCCTGCACCTTGCTTTCGTTGTAGTAACCCACACGTCCGAAGAATCGGTTGTCGTAGTCGTACTCAAAGCCGATGGAGAACATCATTTTCTGCAATTGGCTCTTGAAGTCGTATGCACTGCCGTCGGGCATGTCGGCGAACGAGCGGAAAATGCCGGTGATGGAGTTCATCTGATGGTATTCGTCCAAACGGTTCTGCAGGTCTTTCGATTGTTCCTCCGCATCCTCAATGCTCGTGTTCTTGGTGGGACGGCCGGGTACCAGCAGTTTGTTGATGTCCAAACTGATGGATACGTGGTTGTAGGCGTCGGCGGCCATGGTGACACTGCCGCCCAGACGCAGATTGGCGGGCAGGAACGAGGAACTGTTGTAGTCGCCGTAGTTGATTTTACTGCCGATGTTGGAGATGTTGAAACCGAAGGCACCGTAACCCGTTCCGCCGTTCATGCTGAAAGGATGGCGGTACGAACCGGCGATGTCGGCCGAAATGGCCCAACCCGGTTTTACATACTGTCCGTCAACCGAATAGCCGCCCGTCAGGTCGGAATAGACGAAGCGCAGGGCCACACCCATGGAGAAGTGCTTGGAGAGGATGCGGGAGTAGGAGGCGTCCAGCGACAGGTCGTATGGTTTGAAGTTCATGCCGGCGTCGTCGGCGTTCTTGGTCATCAGGACATTGCCGATGGAGAAGAAGCGGAACGACATGGCCACCGCCTGCACATTCTTGATTTTGTAGTATCCGCTGGCCGAAATCAGATCCATGTCATTGACCAGTTTGCGCAACCAGGGAACGTAGGAGATGGAGGCACCGCCCACACCGTTCATCTGGGCGTATTTGGCCGGGTTCCAGTATTGGGCGTCCAAGTCCGGGCTGGTGGCGGCACCTACGTCACCCAGACCGCCGCCGCGGGCGTCGGGCGCTACGGACAGGAAGGACGCACCCGTGGTGATGGGTGAGTAAATGGTTGCTGCGGTGTTTTCTTCAGTTGCTTCTTCCTGGGCGGATGCGGTTACCGCGGTGAGGGCGGAAAGCGCGATGGCCAGGGCAATGGATTTCTTTTTCATCTAACTGTCGGTTGTTTCAATAAAATAAGGTGATCCGGCTTTTTCCTTTCGGAAAACGGGAACAAATTCCCTTTCGCCTTTTTCGATCGCTTGCAAAGATAACGGAAAAAGGTTTATTTTATTGTGTGACCAAAATGATTTTTTGCGTTTTTGTCTGGAAATTGCCCGCTTTTGTGGTAATTTTTAACATGACGGGGTAAATGCCGGAGCTCATGTGGCGCCCTTGGTTGTCCTTCAAATCCCACGTAACCGAAACGGTGCCGTCGTCTGTAACCTGCGAGGCGGTCTCCTGCCAGCACGGACGGCCGGTGACATCGTAGATGGTGAAGGTGGCTTCGACCGGTTCCATCGGACGGTCGTGCCGGTAAACGATGGTAACCGGTCCGCTGGCGGGGTTGGGATAGACGGAGAACCGCTCAATGTCCGGTTTGGCCTGGTTGTCCACCCGGAAGAACAGCTTTTGGGTGGTGGAGATGTTCTGCAGGTTCCATACTTTGAAGGTGAGCGTGTAATCGCCTTCGGCCAATTCGGGAAGCTCGTAAACGATACGGCCGCTCTTGTAGTCGTTGAGCGTGGATTCGTAGTAGTCGTTCAACACATAAGTCATCTGCTTGCTGTTGTTGAGCTTGAGCACAATGTCGTGGCCGATGCCCGCACCGACCGTGTTGATGCCGCTCGCATCGTAGGTGTGTGCATAGAATACGGGCGTATTGTCAACCACCTGACCGTTTTTGAAGGATGGCGTATTGATGTAAATGCGTGCGTCGGGACCTTCGGTGCTGGGTTGTGCGTCGGGGTCGGAGCCGCCGATGCTGAAGGCCTGGTTGCTGCCGTGCGCATCGGTATCGCGGTCCGCGTCCTGGGCGTAATAAACGATACGTCCCTGGTCGTAGCGGTAGCTGATGTCCTTGGGAACCATGAAGGTGGAGCTGAAACGGCCGTCCTTTACAAGGGTTCTGCCCGAAAAGATGACATTGGGGTAGTCCTGGTAAACAAAGGGTTTGAAATCCCGGTTACCCAAGGTCTGCAGGGTCTCCTTCTTGTCGTAAACCGTGATTTGCAGCGGACCGTTGAATTCGGTGTCAACCGCTCCGGAACCGTCGTCCACATGACCGTTGATGGTTACCAGTCCCAGCGCCTGCATGAGGGCGTCTTCGGGCAACTGACCGTTGATCCTGTCGGTGATGATTTCCTGCTTCGGATGCCGCAGACGCAGGACAGGGTCGCCCAGCAGTTTGAAGTTCAGTTTGTTGAAGTCGGCATAATTGAAGGTGTTCTTGGCTGCGCGCAGGGCTTCTCCGATGGTGGGGGCCGGAGCACCGTTCTCCGGGAAAAGCCGGCGGTAGAGGTATTTGACGAGTGCGAAATTGCCGTCGGAATATACCTGCCGTACCGCGCTCACCAAAGCGATGGCGCCGTCGGGGCTGTTGCACAGAGCGGTGCCGATGCTGCGCCTTCCGTCGTCGGAGCGGGACATTTCGCAGGAGGCGGTGATCCAAAAGGCAGGATACTTGGGATGGAAGTCGGGGACATCGGCCAGCGTGAAGGTTTGCTCGTGCGAAATGGTGTTCGGGCTGCTGTGCCCCACATAGGTGAACACCAGACAACCGGCTTTGAGCTCGTCCAGCATTTTCTTGCGGGCCTCGGGGTAGGAACCGCCTGTGGCGCTTTGTTGCAGCGGGAAGGCGTCCTGGTAAATGCGTATCGGTTGGTATTCGGGATGGCGTAGCAACAGCGTGTCGGCCAGCTTGTTGGCCTGGGTGGCGTGGATGTTTTCATCGCTGTCGCCGTCGTCGCCCATAAAGACGAAGCGGTTGCGCCAGTCGCCCGGATTGTCGCCGGTGGTGTAGTCAATCACCTTGTCCACATATTGATTGGCTTCGTTGACGGTGGTGGCGGGGACGTGGCCTACGGCTATGTCCATTTTGTCCTGCGAAAGATAGGCGCCGTCGGTGTCGTCAAGTAGGCCGAGGTAGTCGTCGGTGGTGATGGAACGGTTGGCGTCGAGCGATTCAACCGACTGGTAGGAGAGCAACCCGGTGGCCGGCGTGGTAATGCCCCGGTTGTCGTAGGAGGTCGCGCCCATGAGCATCAGTGCCGGCGGGTTGGTGCCGTCACAACGGTCGTAGAGCATTTTCATAAAAAGGCGGTAGGCCGTGATGTCGGGAGTGCCGGACGAGAACTCGTTGTACACCTGCTGCGGTGTCACCACCACTACCTGCAGGCCGTCGTGCGCCTGATGGTGCCGGGCCAGCCGCTCGCTGGCGTTCCGGTAGGCTTCCGGGGTCAGGATGACCAGGTCGGTGCCGTTGAGGCCGTGCAGGTTCTGGTTGGGCACTTCCGCTACAAATTCCGGTTGGAGGAAATCCTTGCCGGCGGTGTTGACGGCCACGTATTCGTGCAATTGATCGTAGGGGGCGTTGAAGGTCAGTGTGGATCCGTTGAGTGTGGTGCTCATCCGGGAGGGATGGCTGCTTCGCGTAATATCCCAGATCTGGGTTGCGCTTCCGGCGTCGGACAGCGTATAGCGGGCGACGTCGTTGCTTTGATAGTAGTAGCTCGGGTAGCAGATCCGCATCCAGCTGCCCTGCATGGTCAGTTGGGTCAACGCGGTTACGGTAATCCGGTCCGTCCAGGCTTTGGAAGCGGCGTTGGGATGGTCGTAGCTCAGTTGCAGGTTGAGTTGGCCGCTGCCGGGCATCGGGAAGGTGAGCGGATAGTTCGGGTTGGCGTACAGCGCGGTGTAGTCGCCGCTCAGGGCGGGGATGGTGAAGTAGGTACTGTGCGCGGTGCCGTTGATGTTGACGTACAGATGGCTGCCGCTGCCGACCGTCGAGCTGCCGACCGCCCGGATGTAGGCGAATACGGTGCTGCCCGCCACGGGGTGGTTGAAACGGAATGTGTAGCTGTGTGAGGGAGTGGTGCCGTTGAATTCATCGCCCAGCCACAGCCGGCCGGATCCCAGCAGGTTGATTTTCTCCTCTTCGAGGTGCGCTACCTGCAGGGTGCGGTTGATTTCGACGGTGGGGGCCCGGTCGGGGACCTCCTGCAAAGGCAGGGACAGCCCGGGTTGGTCGTTTTCCGTAAGGAAATAATATCCTTTCGCGCTGTAGGGGTTGGTGTTGTAGTCCCAATAGCCGCATACTTCGGAGGAGGCATCAACGGGGTTGAAGGTTTCCGTGTCGGTGGCGACGGCGTAGAACAGCATGCGTCCGCCGTCGCGGTAGGCGGGGACTTCCTGCAGGTCGTCCATGCGGGGCAGCAGTCGGTTGAAATCCTCCTCGAGCATCCGCCCGCCGTATCCGTAGAGGTGTACGTTGGCCGTCCCTTGGAAGCCCATTTGCTGCAGCTGGGCGGTGGTGAGCTGGTGGACGCCCGTCCGGCTGACGGCAATCCGAACCCACCGTCCGGAGGCCAGTACGGAGCGCTCGTTGTAGGTCTGCACGGAGCCGCCGGCGCGCATGGCGTAAAGGCCGGAGGCGGACAGGCTCAGGCAGAGGGAAAGCAGGATGGGCAACAGACGCTTCATTTGACTTGGAAATTAAACATGAGCCGGTCCTCCAGCCAGCCTTCCAGCCGGTCGCCCGGTTGTACGGGTCCGACACCGTCGGGGGTGCCGGTATAGAAGAGGTCGCCCATGCGCAGGGTGAAATACTCGCTGGCAAAGGCGATGATCTCGTTGACGGAGAAGAGCATGTCGCCGGTGTAGCCTTCCTGTACGCGCTGTCCGTTGAGCATCAGGTGGAAATGCAGGTCCTGAATGTCCCTGCCCAGTTCGGCCAGCGGCACGAATCCGCTGATGACGGCCGAGTTGTCGAAGGCTTTGCACAGTTCCCAGGGACCGCCTTCGGAGCGCAGCCGCTCCTGCAGGTCGCGTGCGGTGAAGTCGATGCCCAGGCCCACTTCGGCATAGTAGCGCGGGGCGAATTTGCGTGCGATGCCCCGGCCGAGCCGGTTGATGCGGACCACCAGTTCGGTCTCGTAGTCCACGCACCGGGTGAAATCGGGGATGTAGAAGGGCCTGTTGTCGCGCAGCAGGGCGGAGTCCGGCTTGCTGAAAATGACGGGATGCTCCGGGCGTGCGGCCTGCAGCTCGTCGTTGTGTTTGGGATAATTCCAGCCTACTCCGATAATTTTCATACGCTTTGCGCGCGTTATGCGCCTATTTGTGCAAAGTTAATAAAAATCCCGCACTTTTACGGCAGGCGGAATGAAAAATTCCTATATTTGCTGAAAAGTACAAACAAGATGACAGGCGATTGGAAAGACGCGCTGGCCGCCCTGCGTCCGGAAGGGCCGGTGGATACAGCGCCCGAAGCGGAACCGGAAACCCCGGAGGCACCCGTCAAGGGGCAGGTGCTCTGTATAGCGTTTCAGCGGAGAGCGGGCAAGCCGGCCACCATTCTGTCGGGTTGGCAGGGCAGTCCGGCAGCCTTGCGGCAACTGGCCGCCGAACTCAAGACCGCCCTGGCCGCCGGCGGCAGTGTGCGTGATGACGAAATCCTCCTGCAGGGCGACGTGCGCGACAAGGTGCGCCGTCTGCTGGCCGACCGGGGGTATAAAACCAAAGGAGGATGACTATGCTGAATCCCCAGGATATTCCTGTCAGGAAACCGAATACATTCCGCGTGCAGGCATCGGCCGGCTCGGGCAAGACGCATACGCTCGCGTTGCTTTTCCTGAAGTATCTGGCCGGTCAGGCCAAACAGGCACCGAAGGCCACGCCGGACGCATTCCGCCATCTGCTGGCCGTTACCTTCACCAACAAGGCGACACAGGAGATGAAGGACCGCATCCTGGCCATGCTTGATGAATGCGCCCGGGGCGATTACCGGGCCAAGGAGGTCTTGCAGGGGCTGCTTTCGCCCGAACAGGCCCGCCTGACCCTGCAGGCCATCCTGCACGACTACTCCCGTTTCCGCGTATCGACCATCGATACGTTTTTCCAACAGGTGGTGCGCTGCTTTATCCGCGAACTCGGCATTCATACGGCCTATGAGATCCAATTGGACGAAGCGGGGCTGCTTGAGGACTCGGTGGCCGATCTGCTCCGCCGTTTGGACCAGCCCGGCCATGCTCCGTTGCTGCAGTGGCTGAAGGAATATGCCTTGGAGCGGGTGCGTGACGGAGAGAAATGGGACTTCCAACAGCATCTGACCGACCGCTCCAAACAGATTTTTTCGGAGGGATGGCGGGAACATTACCCCGTTTTGGAGCCCATTCTTGCCGACCGGGAACGGATGGCCAGGATCCGCGGAAGCGTGCGCAGTCAGTTGAAGGAGTACGAAACGACGGTGACACAATATGCCCGTGAGGTATTGCAGGCCATTCCGCCCGGGATGGACGTGGGGGATTATAAAAAAGGCACACTGACCCCTGTACGGGAATATGCCGGCGGCGAATACTCCTCTTCCGACGAATGGGGCAAGTTCGCCCAATCGGCTTTTGATGACCCTCAAGAGGGCCTTTTTAACAAAAAGGATTCGCCCGAACACCGCGCGCTGGCGCTTTCGGGTGGGATCGCTGCGGCGATGATCCGGCTGCGGGATTATGTGCAGGCCCATGAATCCCGTTACTGGTCGCTTCGTGCCCTGTCGGCCTACCTGCCCGAGTTGCCGGTGCTGGCCGATGTGCAGGCGGCGGTTGACCAACGCCAGAAGGAGCGGGGCGAATACCTGCTCTCCAGTACGACGCAGCTGCTTTGCGCGGTTGTGGCCGGCTGCGACACTCCTTTTATTTATGAAAAATGGGGTACGTTCATCGAACATTATCTGCTCGATGAGTTCCAGGATACCTCGCATGTCCAATGGACCAATTTCGCACCGCTGCTCTCCGAATCGGCGGGCACCGGACACAGCAACCTGGTGGTGGGCGATGTCAAACAAAGCATCTACCGCTGGCGTAATGCCGACAGCTCGATCATGGACCACCTTCCGGCAAATGCGCATCTGCAGGTGAATACCGATTATTCGCTCAACCGTAATTACCGTAGTCTGCCGGTGGTGGTGGGGTTCAACAACCGGTTGTTCCAACAGTTGGCCTCGAGAACCGGTGTGGAGGATATCCAGCGGCTCTATGCTCCCGACAACCTGTGCCAGCACATGCCCGAAGGTTCGTCCAAACAGGGAGGTTATGTATGTGTCAGGCAGGGTGGGCCGACGCGCGAAGACAAAACCAACCGGTTGGAATGGGTGCTGGAGCGGATAGAAGCCTTCCGTGCGGCGGATCCGAATTGGCGTTTCAGCGATTTCGCCGTGCTGGTCCGCGAGAAGAAACAAGGCGTGGAGGTGGCCGGCTACCTGAGGGAGCACGGAATTCCTGTGATGTCGGCCGAATCACTGCGTCTGATCGATGTACCGGTGATCCGCCAGTTGGTGCTTTCGCTGCACTATCTGGCGGATACCGGCAATGACATCGACCGCTGGCAGCTGCGTTTCCTGGCTCCTGAAACCGCCCGTAGGTTGGACGAAGCCCGCGATGTGTGCACCGGTCTGCCCTTGTACGAAACCATCGGACAGGTGATCCGTGTGACCGGGCTGGGGGAGGATGCCTCCCATGTGGCTTGGTTGCAGAGTTTTATGGATGTAGTTGGCGCATACCTGCGGCGGAACAGTCAGGATCTGCCCCGGTTCCTCCAATGGTGGAAGGAGTACGGCGACAAACAGACGCTGAAGATGTCGCAGGAGCAGGATGCCGTATCGGTGGTGACACTGCACAAGAGCAAGGGACTGGCTTATGAGGTGGTCTTTATGCCGTATCTGGATATTCCCATAGAGTTTGAGCTCAATTTTAAAGCACCGGTATTGTGGTGTGATACTTCCAGTTTGGTGGCCGATCTGCCCGTAGCGCCGGTGCGCGCCATCAAAAACTGGCGGATCACAACCTTTTCGCAGGCATTCCGGGAGGAGAACGACCGGTATCTGCTCGACAATCTGAACCTGTTCTATGTGGGGTGCACACGGGCCAAGCGGGCCTTGCTGCTCTATGCGCAGACGATGACAAGTAAGGAAAACCACAATGTGCAGACGGAGCTGTTGCAAGCAGTTAACGAAGGCGTGACGGCCTGTGTGGACGAACAGGAATTCACCGCCGTACACGAGAACGATACCTGGACGTGGGGTGAAATGCCGGCGGCACCGGCGACCCAAGCGGCGGAAGCCGCACCGGGCGGCTCGGAAGGAAGTGTGGAAAGCTTCTATGTGAGTTCCAGACGCTACGGGTTGCGGTTCCATACCGACCCGTCACAGCTCAGCCGCGCGGAGCGGGGCACGCTGCTGCACAACATGATGTCGCAGGTGTCGGTGGCCTCCGATGTGGACGGGGTGCTGGACCGTTTCGAGCGTTCCGGGGCGTTTGCGCATAGTGACCGCGCTGTATATGAGGCCGAATTGCGCCGGGTGGTCGGCCTGCCCGCCACGTCCGGCTGGTTCGACGGCAGCTGGAAGGTGATGTCGGAGCGTACCATCCTGACCGCCGGGGGGCTGTTCCGTCCCGACCGGGTCATGCTGCGCAACGGCGAGGTGCTGGTAGTCGATTACAAATTTGCCGCCAAGGGCGACGAACACGCACGTTACTGCCGTCAGGTAAGGGATTACATGGATTTGTTGCGCGATATGGGTTACCAGCAGGTGCGCGGTCTGCTCTACTATCACTTGCCGGGCGAGGTGGTCGGAGTGGATCCGGTCTGAGGGGTCTTTTTTACTTTTCCCAGCCGTTTGGCTTTCTCCCATGCGGCTTTGCGTTTCTCGTATTCCTCGTACTGACGTTCCAAGTAGTTGTCGGCCATAATATGATGGTTTTCAATGAATAATCAAACAGTTTTGTCCAAGTAGAAAGGGCGGACCAGAGCGGCGTACCGTTCGGTGTAGCCTCCTTCGTTGTTTTCAATGACCAGGGTTTCGGGCCGCAGGGGACGCGGCCCGCGTTCCAGGCAAAGTACCATGCGTTTGGGTGCCTTGCCCGGTTTGGTGACTACGGTGACGGCCTGTGTGGTGTGCAGCGCGTTTTGCATCCCCTTTTCGGAAAATTCGGATGCGGCGTCGTAAGGCAGAATCACCCAACATTGTCCGTCGGGGGCGAGCAGGCGGTCAACCGCGGCGAGCAGTTCGCCGAAAGGCAGATTGTCGTTGTGACGAGCCAGCGAACGGGCGGCGTCGGGGGCTTTGAGCGAGGAACTGAAATAGGGCGGGTTGCAGACAATGCGGTCAAAACGGCGGCCGGAAAGGGCGAACGCCTGGGCGCTGACATGGAGCACTTCCACCTCCCAGGGCGACAGGGCGGCATTGCCCGTGGCCTGCTCCACCGCCTCTTTCTCCACGTCAATGGCCGTAACCTGCAGTTGCGGGTTGCGTTGTTTGAGCATGAGGGCGATGAGGCCTGTACCCGTGCCGATGTCGAGGGCGGTGCGGGCATTGTGTACATCGGCCAGCGCCCCGAGCAGCACGCCGTCGGTACCCACCTTCATGGCGGCTGCCTGCTGGTGGATGGTGAACTGTTTGAAACGGAACCAGGTGTTGGACATTTCAGCGTACTTCTTCCCACCGGTAGCCACTCCGGTGGAGTTCCAAGGCGACTCCCATCCGGTACAGTACTCTCAGTGTGCGGGTGAACAGGTAAAAGGCATCGGGCGATCCGGGTTCCGCACCTTCGTGGCGGAGCCGGTCGTCGGCACTGCCGGCCAGACAGGCCAGTTGGTCGTCGATATGGGTGGCTTCCGGTGCGTCCAGTGGCAGGTTCAAAATATTGCGAACGACATTTTCATCAAGTGTATCAAATCCTCCTTCGCCGGCAATGGAAATGTATCCGCGCATTTTGTTTGCTTCCCAATCCGTATCCCAGAAGGCGGCTTCGGCGATGCCGATGTAGGCGGCCCAGGCCAGCGTGGCGACCGGGTAGGCGTTGAACTGCGCAACGGCATCCTGCAGGTATTCGGGGGCCAGTTCCTTCCATTTTTCCTCCAAGTCGTCGGTATGGATGAAACGGGCGGGCAGCCAGCCGCGCTGGCGGCACAGGAGCTGCAGGTCGGTCTGTAGGGAGGCTTCGTATTGGTCGTAACGTGGTGTGTCCGGTGTCATTTTCCGTAAGGTGTGTATAAAAATCCGGGTAAAGATAGCACATTGTGATGAATGGGACAAATCTTGCCGTCAATTGTATGCAAATAAGTTGTATCTTTGGGCGAAAATTCCAATAACCATGAATACACCTAGAATTCCGGTCCTGCTTCTGACCGGTTACCTCGGAAGCGGCAAGACCACCTTGCTCAACCGTATTTTGAACAACAACCAGGGAATCAAGTTCGCTGTGATTGTCAATGACATCGGCGAGGTGAATATCGATGCCGACCTCATTCAGAAGGGCGGTGTGGTCAATCAGGCCGACGACAGCCTGGTGGCGCTGCAGAACGGATGTATCTGCTGTACGCTCAAGATGGATCTGGTAGAGCAGCTGCGCAGCATTCTGGCACTCAAGCGTTTTGATTATATCGTGATCGAGGCCAGCGGCATTTGCGAACCGGCGCCCATCGCCCAGACCATCTGCTCCATTCCGGAAATGGACGAAACCTACACGCGCGACGGTATTCCCTACATTGACTGCATTGCCACGGTGGTCGATGCCCTGCGCATGAAGGATGAGTTTGCCGGGGGCAACGACCTGTTGCGCCCCGACATGGATGAGGAGGATATAGAGAATCTGGTGGTGCAGCAGATTGAGTTCTGCAACATGATCCTGGTCAACAAGGCCGCCGAGGTGGATGCGCACGAACTGGGTCGTATCCTAGAGGTGATCCGCGCCCTTCAGCCCACGGCCGAAATTCTGGACTGCAACTACGGTGACGTGCCTTTTGAACGGATCCTCCATACGCAGAAAT
>JAGDAS010000086.1 GCA_017959385.1 Paludibacteraceae bacterium | reverse complement strand
GTTGAATCTTCATAACGGTTATGTTTTTTTTAGATGAATGAATAGTAAAAAGATGTGCGACGTCCGCTATGGGGCGCCGCACTTTGAGTAGCAAATATCGTGCCAAACTTTTTATTTTGTCAAAATGTCACACTCAGGAACCAAAATGTCATAGTATCCGAGGGCGCGCATACCCTCGTGTACGCTGCGGGCATTCAGCTGTCCGCCAATCAGGCTGGTGTGGGTATGGTCGCGGTTATAGTAAGCCTTAGCGCCTTCCTGGCCGATCACATCCAGCTTGTCGGCCGAGATGTTGTGCACATCGATGAAGGCCACGCCGGTAGCCTCAACCACCTGGCGGTACCATTTGCCGTACGAATCGTTACGGCGTTCAATCCGTCCTTTCGGCCATTCGTTGCGCGGCGTAAGGCTCAGCAGGATAGGGGTGGCACCCTTCTCGCGTACATCCTGAATCATTTTCTTCAGGTACCATCCGAAGCTGTAAACCGTCAGATACTCGCCGGTTGTCTCGTGTTTGAAGACGTGTACCGAATCCAGACCCGTAGCAATCTCGTTGCGGTCCTTGCCCTTTCCGATCTCGTTGCCGGTATCGTTGTGGCCGAACTGCAGGAAGACGATGTCGCCAGGCTGCAGCGAGTTATAGACCCTGTCCCAGCGTCCCTCGCGCAGATAGGTGCGGCAGGAACGTCCGGCCTTCGCCTCGTTGGCAAAGGTGCATTTGGTGGTATCGAACACCATATAGGCCTGACTTCCCCAGCCCCACATGCCGGTCGAATCCTTGTCGTTGTTCTTGCAGGTCGAGTCGCCGCACAGCCAGACCACCGGTTTGCCGGGCTGGCGTTTCACCTCGGCTGTGGCGGGAGTGAGATCTATGAGGTAGTTCTTGAGCGGACAGTCGGTCTGCTGTAAGGCCAGGGCAAAGCTGTAGGCGTTGTTTTCGGCTCCGAAGCGCGAGGTGTGGATCTTGTCCACATAGAAGAACATATAATCCGTCTTCCAGGGGCCGAATTTCTCCAAGCGGCTGGCGCTAACCTCTTCCAGGTCCACAAAGGCGACACCCGTCTCGGCAGCAATCTCCTGTTCCCATCCGGCAATCTGGCGCTTGCGGGTAATGGTCTTCTCGTCATCCCAGCTGTTGCGGGGCGTCAGCGAGCACAGGATCGGGGTGGCTTTCTTAGCCTTGATTTCGCGGATGAACCTGCGCAGATACTCTCCGTAGCTGTAAACATCCTCTTCCAGTCCGTTGTCCTTCGGATTGCGGCAGTCGTGCAGTTTGACGTGTACGCAGGTATCGGGGTCGGTGCCCTTGATGCAGTTCCGTGCCGTAAAAGTGTCCAGCGGACCGTTGTCGTTGTGGCCTAACTGAATCAGTACATAGTCGCCCTTCTGGATGCCATTCAGCACATCGGGCCACAGACGGTTGTAAAAGGTGCGTGTACTGGTTCCGCCCAGCGCGTGGTTCTCCACACTGATGCGGGTGGAGTCGAACCATTGTCCGGCAAAGGCTCCCCAGCCCCATTGTCCGTTGCTGCCGTCGCCTTTGGTTCCGTTACGCATGGTGCTGTCGCCAATCAGGAACAGCACCGGCGACTTCTTGCTTTTGCGGCTCGAGCCGGCCACGGGACGTGCGTATTTGTTGCCGATGTCGGCAGTTTTGCGGTAATTATCCACGGTAGTGTCGTTGATGCCGTTGGCATCCTTCCTCTCCTGAGCTAACAGGCTGGCTGCGG
>JAGDAS010000085.1 GCA_017959385.1 Paludibacteraceae bacterium | reverse complement strand
TCGGTGTAATTTTTCAGCAGCCAGACCAGCAGTGTGGAAAGGATGATGGCGCAGAGCGAACCGGGAATTTTGGTGGAGATGCGCGGTACCAGGATGATAACGGCCAGACTGAACAGGGCGATGGCGGTGGTCCAGGGGTCGATGTGACTGAAATTCTGAATGTAGCAGGCCCATTTGTGCAGGAAGTCGGCCGGTACATTCTCAATCCCCAATCCGAAGAAACTGTTCATTTGGGTGGAGAAGATCGTAAGGGCGATACCGCCTGTGAATCCGATGATTACGGGGTAGGGAACAAACTTGATGATGCTGCCGAGGTGGCAGCATCCCATGACAATCAACAGAATACCTGCCATAAAGGTGGCCAGCATGAGTCCGGTGAGACCGTGCTGCTGGATGATGCCGAAAATGATGACGATAAAGGCGCCCGTCGGACCGCCGATCTGTACTTTGGTACCTCCGAACAACGAGATGGCCAGACCTGCGACAATGGCCGTCACCAATCCTTCGGTGGGGCCCACGCCCGAAGCGATACCGAAGGCGATGGCCAGCGGGATGGCTACAATGCCTACAATGATGCCTGCCATCAGGTCGGTGGTGAAGTTACGTCCGTTGTATCCTTTCAAACTGCGCAGAACAGCTGGTTGGAAGGGATTTTCATAATGGGCTTTGAGTCCGGTTTTCATATAATTTTATGTTGTATAACTATGTTGTTGGAATAGGAGCGCAAAAGTATATAAAAAAAACGGATTTCAAGTGCGAAATCCGTTTTTTTTCGTTGGTGTGTCGGAAATGTCTTACAACCCCTTGGCCAGCAGGTAGCGTTCCGCTTCAATGGCGGCTTTGGCACCGGTTCCCGCCGAGGTGATGGCCTGCCGGTAGGTGGGGTCGGCCACATCACCGGCGGCATAGACGCCTTCGATGCTGGTTTGCTGGCTTTTTCCCTGGGTTTCAATGTATCCGGCTGCGTCGGTTTGTATGAAATCCTTGAACAGGTCGGAGTTGGGATGGTGCCCGATGGCCAGGAAGAAGCCGTCAATGGCGATGTGCACCCGCTCCTCATGATCGGTTCCTTTGCCTTTCACGAGATCGGCGCCGTCCACGGCTTCTGTGCCGGTAAGTCCCAGCGTCTGGTGCTCCCAAAGAATCTCGATGTTCTCCTTGGCTTTGACGCGCTCCTGCATGACCTTGGAGGCGCGCAGCTCGTTGCGGCGTACGATGAGATATACCTTGTTGCAGAGCGATGCCAGGTAAAGCGCTTCCTCACAGGCGGTGTCACCGCCGCCTACCACGGCCACGTCCTTTTTGCGGTAGAAGAACCCGTCGCAAGTGGCACAGGCCGAAACGCCGTTGCCGGCGAACTTCTTTTCATCGTCAATGCCTAAGTATTTGGCGGAAGCCCCGGTGGCGATAATGATGCTGTGCGCACGGAGCTCGTCCGTTCCGTCAATGGTGACGCGGAACGGACGCTGGTTGAGGTCCACGGCGGTGACGGCCCCCCAGCGGATGTCGGCGCCGAAACGGGCGGCCTGCTTGTGCAGATCATCCATCATTTCGTTGCCGGTCGTCCCCTCCGGATAACCCGGAAAATTCTCAATCTCAGTGGTTTGGGTAAGTTGTCCGCCGGGTTGCAGCCCTTCGTACACCACTGGATTGAGCCCGGCGCGCGAAGCGTAAATAGCGGCAGTCAGTCCGGCGGGGCCGCTGCCGATGATCAGAAGTCGTAATGTATCTTGCATAATGTCGGATGGTTATCGGATGTCAACGATCTCAGCACCGGGGAAACGGTCGGCGCTGTAAGTGAATTCCTTGTCGGAAAATGACTGATTGGTCTCAATGGAGAGGATGGCGATGCTGTTGGTGACGCCGTTCTTGGCAAAAGTGGTGATGCTGAGCGGCATGTTGGCGTCTTTGTCAATGAGCATCTCCACCTTGAAGAAGGATTCGTTCAGGTTTTCCGGGTAGAGCTTGATCAGGGCGGTCTGGTGCCCGCCACGGGTGCCGTCCTCGGGCTTGTCGATTTTGTAACCGGCTTTGTAACTGCTCAATACGGCGGTCGGATCCAATTCCTTCACTTCCTCCTCTTCGGGCTCGCTGATGGTGACCTCGTTGGCTTGTTTGTTGTAGGTGTAGAGGGCTTTCCCGTCAAAGAGCATGGTGGCTGCCGGGGTGGCCAGGTGGAACTTGCGGCCCTTGGTGGTCAAGGTGCCGTTGATGGTTTGATGCATCTGGGTCTTGGAGTCTTCTACGCTGATTTTGAGCTGGATCCGGGTGCCGGTCGAGCTCTTGTACTTGGCCGAAAGTTTGTTCAGCAACGCGACGGATGCGGCGTCCTGTTGGGCGAAGGCCACCGTCATAGACAGTGCAGCCAGCAATAAGGTAAACAACTTTTTCATCTTTTTTTCTTTTTTTTCTGTACGGACCATCCGAATTTGCCGATCCGCTTGCCGATGGAGTAATACCCTCCGTGCATATAGGCGATCAGATTCGCCTCCTTCATGTTGAAGGCGCCCGTCTGCGGGTCAATGAACCGTTCGTCGGCCTGGATGTTCACCACTTTGGCGATGAACATGTCGTGTGTGCCCAGTTCCTTGATCTCCACCACTTCACACTCGATGTTGAGCGGCGATTCGGCAATGACGGGTGCGGCGATCCGCTGCGCGGGTACCGGGGTCAGCCCCATGGCTTCGAACTTGTTCACTTCGGCGCCCGATTTCACACCGCACCAATCTGTAGCATAGGACAAGTCTTCGGTCGTGAGGTTTAATACGAAGCACTTGTTTTTTTCCAACAGCGGGTAGGAATGGCGCGATTTGCGTACCGAAATATAACACATGGCCGGATCACTGCAGATGGTTCCCGTCCAGGATACAGTCAGAATATTGTATTCGGAGGGATCGGCTCCCACCGAAACCATCACGGCCGGCAGGGGATAGAGCAGCGTTCCCGGTTTCCAGTTGATTTTCATGCCTTACTTCAGTATGATTTCCG
Source organism: Paludibacteraceae bacterium (assembly GCA_017959385.1). Lineage (GTDB taxonomy): Bacteria > Bacteroidota > Bacteroidia > Bacteroidales > Paludibacteraceae > Enterocola. The sequence continues at coordinate 3,897 of JAGDAS010000085.1, read as the reverse complement.
ACAGGTTGAGCATGCGTTCACAGTAGTGGCAACGCAATGTGCCGCGCTTGCGGTCGATCAGATCGAAACGGCTGGCCACCGGCTGCCGGTTGGTGACGCACATGGGGTTGACGCACTGCAAGAGTCCGGACACCTGGTCGGGCAGCTGCAGGTCGGTCTTCTGCACCACTTCATAGTTCTTGATGATGTTGATCCGGGCTGATGGGGCGAGCAGGGCGATCTTGTTGATTTCTTCGGGTTGGAAAAATTTGTCCGCCACCTTGATGACGCCTTTCAGTCCCATCATCTTGCTTTCCAAATTGTTGCCGATGGTGACCCGGTTCTCAATCTTGTCCAGTTCCAGGATGGAAACGATCTTGAAGAGTTTGGCGGCCGGAATATGGTCGATCACCGTTCCGTTTTCCAAGGCGGTTACAATCAGTTCTTTCTTATCCATAGTCGGTGGGTTATACAAGTCCTAAAATGGAGCAGATGACCGCCTGACGGGCGAATACGCCGTTGCGGGCCTGCTCGAAATAGTAAGCTTTGGGATTGTTGTCCACATCCTCGGCAATCTCGGTGATGCGGGGCAGCGGATGCAGAATGCGCAGGTTGTCCTTGGTTCCGGCCAGCATATCGTTGCGCAGCGTGTAGGTGTTGCGCACCTTTTCGAATTCGACGGGATCGGTGAACCGCTCCTGCTGCACGCGCGTCATGTACAGGATGTCGGAAGTTTTGAGCACGGCGTTCAGGTCGGTCTCCTCCCGGTATTTCAGCCCTTTCTCCTCGCAGAACAAACGGTATTGTTCGGGCATCCGCAGCTCGGGGGGTGCCACGAAGTTGAAGGTCGGATTGAAATACTGCAGGGCTTGCAGCAGCGAGTGTACGGTACGCCCGTATTTCAAATCCCCCACCATACTGATCGTGAGATCCTCCAGGCGCCCCTGCGTCTTTTTAATCGAGTAGAGGTCGAGCATGGTCTGGGTCGGATGCTGGTTGGCACCGTCGCCGGCATTGATGACCGGTACGCCGGCCACCTCGGAGGCGTAGCGTGCCGCTCCTTCGATGGGATGGCGCATTACAATCAAATCCACGTAGTTGCTCACCATTTTGATGGTGTCGTGCAGGGTTTCGCCCTTTGACGAACTGGAGGTTGCGGCATCGGAGAAACCGATGACCCGGCCGCCCAGACGCTGTACCGCGGTTTCAAAACTCAGTCGGGTGCGGGTGGAGGGCTCGAAGAACAGGGTGGCCACCAGTTTGCCTTCCAGCAAATGGGGCATCGGATGCTGCTCAAACTGCGCGGCCAGCTCCACAATACGGAGCAGGTCCTCCTTGCTACAGTCGGAAATTGATACTAGACCGTTGGTTTTCATAGGGTTATTGTTTACCGTAAGGTTATGACAACTTGTGGATGACGAGGCCGGAGCGGAGTTTGGGCTCGAACCAGGTCGTTTTGGGCGGCATGATGTTACCGCTGTCGGCAATGTCAATGAGTTGTTTCATGGACACAGGATACAGGGCCAGGGCTACTTTCATCTCTCCGCTGTCCACGCGGCGTTTCAATTCGCCCAGGCCGCGCAGACCTCCTACGAAGTCGATGCGTTTGTCGCTGCGCAGATCTTTGATTCCCAGAATCTTGTCCAAGATTAAACGGGACGATACCGATACGTCGAGTACGCCGATGGGGTCGTTGTCGTCGTAGGTGCCCGGCTTGGCGTCGAGCGAGTACCACTGGCCGGCCAGGTAGAGTGAGAAGTTGTGCAGCCGGTCGGGGCGGTAGATTTCCGTTCCCTTGCAGGTGACGTTGAAATCCTGCCGCAGGGCTTCCAGGAACTGTGCTTCGGTCAGTCCGTTCAAATCTTTGACCACGCGGTTGTAGTCCATGATCTTGAGCTGGTTGTCGGGGAAGCATACGGCCAGGAAGTAATTGTATTCCTCGTCACCGCGGTGATTGGGGTTCTGACGGCGTTTTTCATCGCCAACCAGGGCGGCAGCCGCACTGCGATGGTGTCCGTCCGCGATATACATGGACGGAATACCGGCGAAGATTTCGGTGATGCGACGGATGTCCTTGTCATCGCTGATGACCCAGAAGTGGTGCCCGAACCCTTCGGCCGACGTGAAGTCGTATTCCGGCTTGCCGGCTGTGATGCGGGCGATGATGGCGTCGAGTTCGTCATTATGCGGATAAGCGAAGAACACCGGCTCGATGTTGGCGTTGTTGACCCGTACATGCTTCATACGGTCTTCCTCTTTGTCGCGGCGGGTGAGCTCGTGCTTTTTGATTTTGCCCGTCATGTAGTCGTCCACGTAGGCGCAGAGCACCAGTCCGTACTGCGTGCGGCCTTCCATGGTTTGGGCATAGATATAGTAGTTTTCCTTGGAATCCTGTACCAGCCATCCCTTGTCCTGGAATTTCTGGAAATTCTCAGCCGCTTTCGGATATACGCGCGGATCATGCTCGTCGGTTCCTTCCGGAAAATCAATCTCCGGTTTGATGATGTGGTAAAGCGATTTTTCGTTACCGGCGGCTTCGGCGCGGGCTTCGTCCGAATTAAGCACGTCGTAGGGGCGTGAGGTGACCTGTTCGACCCATTCCTTGGGCGGACGGATGCCTTTGAAAGGTTTTACAATTGCCATAGTGTATGATGTTTTTGTGTTGTCTAAAATCGTACAAAATTAAACAATTCTCACTTATATTATGGTGTACATGCAACAAACTTTTGAACAATACTTGGTGCGATGCGATTTTTTGCTAATTTTGTATAACCGAAAAAATCAGTATCTATGCGGAAATGGTTTCTATTTTCCTTGTGTTTGTCCTCGTGGGCGGTTTTTGCGTCACCGCAAACGGAGTTGGACTCGCTCCTGCTGGTGCTCGACAATGAGTTGACGCACGTTCAGGACTATTTTGACCAGCGTGATGGGCGGATTACTTCATTGAAACAGACGTTGGCCAACCCTGAAATTGATGACAATCACCGGATTGTCCTGCTCAAGGATCTTTTTACCGAATACAAGTCCTATCAAGCGGATTCGGCTATTTCGTATCTGCAAAAGCGTTTGGAGTGGGCGTTCGCTCATCAGAACCAACGTCTGATAGACGAAAGCCGGTTGCTCCAAATCGATTATTATGCTTCCATCGGACTCTATCCGGAGGCGGTCGAGGTGGTCGGATTGGTGGACACCGCCCGGCTCTCTGAAAGCCAGTATCTGGATTATTTGGAGGCTACCGCGCACCTGTACGGCGAAATGGCCTCCTATTCGCAGGACCGTTTCTTTTCGCAAATCCACATGCGCCGCTCGAACCACTTGCACGAACGGCTGTTGGCGAGGTTGGATCCCAATTCCCCGCGCTACCTGCGTACGTTGGAGGGTTTGCTGTGGTATCATACGCCCGATAAGGCGATGGAAATCAATGAGCGGCTGATGCAGGAGAGTGTCAACAACAACCAGGAGATGGCCATGTGCTGCTTTATGCGTGCTTTGGCATACGAGCGTAAACGCGATTTGGACCAGGCCCGTATCTGGTACGCCCGGTCGGCCGTTGCCGATTTGCGTGCCGGTATCACCGACAACGGTTCGTCCTGGAAACTGGCGCAGCTGATGAATGAAGCCAACGATGTGGAGCGCGCGTACCGTTATGCACGCTATTCCATGGAGAACGCCTTGTTCTATCATGCGCGTATCCGGCAGGCCCAGGTGGCCAATTCGTGGGCGATTATCGAAAAACAGTATCAGGAAGAGATGATGGCACGTCACCGTCACATGCAAATCACCTTGTTGATTGTCAGTCTGTTGGCAGTGGTTGCCTTGGTGGTGATGATTGTGGTGGCGGTCCAGCGGCGCAAGATTGCGCGTATGCAGCGACAGCTGAAAGAGGCGAATGACCGGCTCACGCAGTCCAATGCCAGC
>JAGDAS010000084.1 GCA_017959385.1 Paludibacteraceae bacterium | reverse complement strand
GACTTCGCCGCGCAGTTGCACAAGGCGGTGGACAATACGCTGGATGCCTACGGCGGCGATTATGACATCCAATGGTTCTCAGCGGCCGAAGTGGCTGAAACCAATGCCGCACGCATCAAGACGGACAGCCTGATTGCCCTCGGGCTCTCGCTGCTGCTCATGCTCCTGCTGCTTTGGTCGTTCTTCCATCATTTCAAAGCGTTGCTGGTCATTGTCAGCTCGGTTGGATTCGGCGGATTGTTTGCCATGGCGCTGTTGGGTATCAGCGGGCACACCGTGTCCATGATCGCAGTTGGCGCCGGCTCGGTCATTCTGGGCATCGCCATCGACTACGCGCTGCACTTCATTACACACTACAAGTTCAGCGGCGACGCCCGTACCGCCCTCTCGGAAATCATCCAACCACTGACCGTCGGCAGCCTGACCACCATCGCCGCCTTCCTGAGCCTGCTGTTCATCCAGGCACCGGCTATGCGCGACCTCGGGTTGTTCGCCGCCCTGGCACTGATCGGCACCATCCTCTTTGTGCTGGTTTTCCTACCCCACTTTATGCCGCGTCAGGCGGCGGACTGGCGGACCGCCGCCTTCTTCCGCCGCGTGGCGGATTTCCGACCGGAAAGGCACCTCTGGCTGACAGTGACCGTACTGGGTGCCACCTTGCTGTTGGCCTGTTTCGCCTCCCGGATGCGGTTCGACACCGACCTGCAGCACATCAACTACATGACGCCGCAGCAACGCCATGCCTTTGAACGGGTGCAGGCACAAACCGCCCCCGCCCCCAACAGTTGTCTGGTCGCTGTGCGGGGCAACGACATGGACGAAGCGCTGCAACGCTATGAGCAACTCGACAACAGCCGGTTGCAACCCGCTCTGCAAGGCGGTGATGTAGCCGAAGTGCTGGGGGTATCGCGTTTCCTACCCTCCGAACGGGAGCAACGGAAGCGGCTGGGCCGTTGGCTGCAATGGTGCGACCGGAACGGAACAGAAGTAACCCGCCAGCTGCAGCAAAGCGCCCGGGCGGCCGGGTTCAAACACCAGGCCTTCGGAGGATTTACCAACCAGATTACCAACCAATGCGAACTGCTTTCCTACGAGTCCTTCGCCCCCCTCACGGCCACCTTGCTGCAACCCTATGTGGTACAGGACAGCATCTGTTATGTAATGGCCCAAGTCCGTTGCAGCAGTGCCGAACAGTTGAAGGCATTCATGGACACCCTGCCCCCGGAGGTGACGGCCTTCAACCCCTCATCGGTGATGCGTGAGAGCATCGGGACGCTGAGCGCGGATTTCGATTTTGTACTTTGGGTGTGCGGCGGCATCGTCTTCGTATTCCTTCTACTCTCTTTCAGACGTGCTGAAACGGCACTCATCAGCTTCCTGCCTATGTCAGTCAGCTGGATTTGGATCCTCGGACTGATGGGCTGTATGCAGGTTCCCTTCAATGTGGTCAACATCATTCTGGCCACCTTCATCTTCGGTCTGGGCGACGACTACGCCATTTTCATGATGGATGGTCTGATCCAGGAATACAGCTATGGGACACGCATGCTCGGTATTCACAAGAATGCTGTCCTGCTGTCGGTACTGACGCTGTTGGCCGGTATCGGAACACTGGTGTTCGCCGCACATCCGGCCATGCGCTCGCTGGCGGATGTCACTTTTATCGGCATGCTTTCGGTGCTGCTCATCACCTATGTGCTTCCTCCCCTGCTCTTCCACGGACTAGCCACCCGGCATCAAACGCCCGTCAACCTGCAGCGGATCGGCTACTCCATCGTGACCGAGACCTTCTTTGTATCGAGCGCCCTGCTGCTCAGCCTGTGGGCCGCGCTATTCTTCCTGCTGCGCCGCCCCACCGAAGCGCGCCGGTTGAAACTTCACCAAACCATGTACCGGGTAACCCGCTTCATTATCCGCCATATTCCGGGCGCACCGTTTACGCTGGCCAATCCGCATGGAGAAACCTTCGACCGACCGGCCGTCATCTATGCCAACCACCAATCGCGACTCGACCTGATGGCCATCATCGGTCTGACGCCGAAACTGGTCATTCTGACCAACGATCAGGTATGGAACAACCCCTTCTACGGCCGGCTGATCCGTCACGCCGAATTCTATCCTGTGTCGAAAGGGTTCAACGAGATGCTGCCCAAGATGCGGTCGCTCGTACAACGGGGGTATTCGGTGGTCATTGTCACGGAAGGGACCCGCTCGGCCGACTGCCGTATCGGACGCTTCCACCAAGGAGCCTGGCCACTGGCCCGTGAGCTGCGGATCGACCTGCTGCCGCTGGTGCTGCACGGCTTCGGCCATGTGCTGCCCAAGAAGAATCTGATGCTGCGCAAAGGTGCACTCCACCTGGAGGTGGGCCGCCGCCAACCCTGGCCCGACGATGCCGCCGATTCGACCTGCCGCCAGGCGGCCAAAAAGGCCCGGCAGTTCCTGACCGACGAACTGAAACGCATCGGACAGGAGCGGGAGGACGCCGCCTACTGGTTCCCCTATGTCCGCTACCAGTACTATTACAAAGACCCGGCAGTATATCCGATACTGCACCGCTACAGCCAGCGGTTGGAAATGCTGCAACAGGCGGTCAATGAGGCCCGCCGCCAAAGCGGATACCGCACGGACACCGACGACTACGGCATCCGGGCGCTGATTGTCGCCCTGTGTGT
>JAGDAS010000083.1 GCA_017959385.1 Paludibacteraceae bacterium | reverse complement strand
TCCCAACCAATTCGAGCTGGCGCCGATTTTTGAGGAGACCAACCTGGCCGTTGACCACAACATGCTGCTCATGTCGCTGATGAAACGGGTGGCCCGCAAACACAGCTTCCGGGTGCTGCTGCACGAAAAACCCTTTGCCGGCATCAACGGCAGCGGCAAGCACAACAACTGGAGCCTCTCGACCGACAACGGCGTGCTCCTGCACGCTCCGGGCAAGACGCCCGAACAGAACCTGCGTTTTGCCGTATTCATCGTCGAGACACTGATGGGCGTGTGGAAGCACAACGGCCTGCTCAAGGCCAGCATCATGAGTGCCACCAATGCCCACCGTCTGGGTGCCAACGAGGCCCCTCCAGCCATCATTTCAAGCTTCTTGGGCAAGCAGTTGACCGAGTTTCTCGACCATATCGAGAAGGCTGACAAGGACGATTTGTTCCGCATTGACGGCAAACAGGGACTCAAACTCGATATTCCCGAAATCCCCGAATTGCTCATTGACAACACCGACCGCAACCGGACCTCGCCCTTTGCCTTTACGGGCAACCGTTTCGAGTTCCGTGCCGTGGGCTCCGAAGCCAACTGTGCCTCGGCCATGACGGCGCTCAATACGGCCGTGGCCGAAGCGCTCGTCAGCTTCAAGCAGCGGGTCGATGCCCGCGTCAAGGCTACGGCCAAAAATTTTGAGCACTCCAAGCATTCGGCGGTCTATCATGCCATTATCGACGTGCTGCGCGAGGATATCGTGGCCTGCAAGCCCATCCGTTTCGACGGCAACGGTTACAGCGACGAGTGGAAGGCCGAGGCCAAACGCCGCGGTCTGGATGTGGAGACCTCGTGTCCGGTTATCTTCGAACGTTACCTCGACAAGGCCAGCATCGAGATGTTCTCGTCGCTGGGTGTGATGACCCAGAAGGAACTGGAAGCCCGCAACGAAGTGAAATGGGAGACCTATACCAAGAAGATCCAGATTGAGGCCCGCGTGCTGGGCGACTTGTCGATCAACCACATTATTCCAGTGGCAACCCGGTATCAAAGCCAGTTGCTGCACAGTGTGGGTGACATGCGCACCATCTTCGATGCCAAGACGGCCGACCGGCTCAGCGCCCGCCACATCAAGGTGATTGAGGAAATTGCCAGCCGTATCGATGCCATTGAGAGCTCGGTGGAGAAGCTGGTAGCTGCCCGCAAGGTGGCCAACAAGCTGACCGACGAACATCTCAAGGCCGTTGCCTACCACGATACGGTGGTGCCGTTCTTCGACGAGATCCGTACGCAGATCGACCATCTGGAGCTTATTGTTGACGATGCCTGCTGGCCTTTGCCCAAGTATCGCGAGCTGCTCTTCATCCGATAATCAAGCCTCGTGCGTTCATGTGTGTCCCCCGCTTCCGGCTTCGGCCGGGGCGGGGGTTTTATTTGCCGTATGGCGGCTTGCGGTTGATTTGTGTGTTGTGTTGATTCGTAACTTATTTGTGCATTTTCCTTGCGGTTTTATATTTTCGGAGGTTTAATCTGTATAAATTGATATCGGGATGAATGTTTTGCTGCGGTTCTGTCAATCGGAGGATATTTTTCGAAAGGTTTTTTACAACTTTGCATTGAAAGCTTTCACGATGTTCCATTTAAAATGAAAACCGTATGAAAAAGATTGAAGCCATTATCCGGAAAACCAAATTCGAGGAATTGAAGGAGGCGCTGCTGTCCTCCGACATCGATTGGTTTGAGTATCACGACGTGCACGGTATCGGGCAGATGCGCCAGGAACGCATTTACCGCGGTGTGCAGTACTCCACCGATGTTATAGAGCGCGTGGCCGTTACCATTGTATGCCGCGACGTCATTGCCCAGCCCACCATCCAGGTTATTCTGAATGTTGCCAGGACCGGCGAGGTCGGCGACGGACGGATCTTTTTGAGCGATGTCCTTGACACCTACTCGATCCGTACCGGCGAAAACGGCGACAGTGTGCTGAAAGATAAAAAGTAAATATTCACCCTTTAAAAACAAACGATTATGGACGAATTGGCATTATCACTCGATACTGTTTGGATGTTGTTGGCAGCGATGCTGGTGTTCTGGATGCAACCGGGTTTCGCGCTTTGCGAGGCCGGATTCACCCGTGGTAAGAATACCGCCAACATCCTGATGAAAAACTTTGTGGACTTCATGTTCGGTTCACTGTTGTTTTATTTCATCGGTTTCGGCTTTATGTTCGGCTCCGAGGGAGCCGGATTCATCGGAGCGCCCAACTGGGCGACCTCAGCTTCTACCACGGTGACCTGCCCGTCGAAGGTTTCCTGATCTTCGAAACCGTGTTCTGCGCGACCTCGGCCACCATTGTGAGCGGAGCCATGGCCGAGCGCACCAAATTCTCAATGTATTTGGTCTATAGCGCAGTCATCTCCTTGTTTATTTATCCCATCGAAGGACATTGGACTTGGGGTGGAGGTTGGCTTT
>JAGDAS010000082.1 GCA_017959385.1 Paludibacteraceae bacterium | reverse complement strand
GCTTAGTCTGGTAAGCGATTATGTTCAAACTTGTTGGAAAAAGTGTGCCTATCCATTGTAAAATTCTGTGGGCCGGGGGTGAGGTCTATTCACTCAAACCAGCGTTTCAGCTCTGTCAGGGCGTCGCCCGACTGGTTATCGAGGTCTTTGGCGATGCGGCCGTGGTCCATCAGCAGGATGCGCGAACTGACTTCGGTGATGTATTCCAGGTTGTGCGACGAAACCAAAGCGGTGGTCCCGTCTTCGTGCAACTGCCGGATAAGCCTGCACATGGCCGACTGCGACGAGGGGTCGAGGTAGTTGAACGGCTCGTCGAGCAGCAGCAGGCGCGGCTTGAGTATCATGGCGGCGACAATGCCGATTTTCTGTTTGTTGCCTTCCGAAAAGGCCCCGATGGTTTTGCGCTTGGAGGCCAGCACCTCTTCGAGCAGATCCGCATAAGGCTCGAGCCGCTGCCGGGTCTCTTCTTTCGACAAACGGTGGCAGCTTCCGATAAACTCAAAATACTCTTGCGGCGTAAAGTAGCTGACCAAAAAGCCGTGGTCGATGTAGCATCCGGTAAACGATTTCCAGTCTTCGCTCCGGTCGACGCGGATTCCGCCGACAAGCACTTGTCCGGCCGTTGCCGGCAGCAAGTCGGTGACCAGCCGCAGCAGCGTGGTTTTGCCTGCTCCGTTGTTGCCTACCAGGCCGACGCATTGGCCTTCGGAAATGTGCAGTTTTCCGATGTTGACCGCTTCGTTTGTGCCAAAGCGTTTGACGAGATTTTGTATCTGTATCATAGTCTTAATCTTTTCTAAATGCCGTTAAAAATGAATAGCGGTTCTCATAAAACCGGTTATAAACACCCTTAGAACTAATGGGCAGCAACAATAATAGCAGCAGGGTAATGGCTGCCATGACCGCCCAGTGCGCCTCCAACTCGCCCAGCAGCCAGTAGAGCCCGCCTCCCAAAACGAGCAGCCCCATCTCTGCCAAATTGTAGTAGCAATAGACCACGCGGCGCTGCTTGGACGAGAGGTCCCAGCGCTGTTTCAAGAAAGCGGCGACCGGGAAGGAGGCATGCAAAGCGATTGCCATAAAATACAGGCTGCCGACCAGCATTGATATGCGGCTTTCGGCCGGAGACATCCAGCAGGTTGCTATGGCAAACAGCGTTCCGAGGGCCAAAGCCACTCCCATTCGGGTGCGTAAAATTTTGAGCAACAGCTGCCTTTGCCATACCATCATTCCGTCGGCCGATGCCGATTCGGGGGTAAATCCCAATTCTCCCAGATAAATAGGAACCATAGCGCCCCACATACAAACAAATATGGACGGAAGCGCAGCCATGCTATTGGCATAGATGGCGAGTGGCCAAAAGACCATCAGCAGCGTCGCCCATTTCAGGCTGGGGCTTAGCAGTTGGCGCATAACCAGCTTGGGTACCCCGGCTCCGAAAAGTTTCAATTGGACGCCCTGTCCGGCCGATGCCTCGTGATAGTCGGGGTAGCGAAACGCTTGTTTGTAAGCAAAGTACGCGCCAACAAGGCCTATCGTCAAAATCAACAAGACAAACCAGACAGACGACCACGAGCAACAGAGTGGCGTAGTCCATAGACAACAAACAGTGTTTATCCACAGACGGTTATGCTGATGATACAACCGCAAGGTGGCCGAAGCGATGAGAGTATTAAACCAGCCGGCTGCGATACAGAGTATTACATTCAGCATTACATGCGGGAAAGCCGAGGTCATCAACATACCCCAACTGGCTATGGCCAGCACGTCCAGATTCACCAGGCGGAAAAAACTGAGTGCGAAACGTAGCGCCAGCAGCTTGCCGCTGCCGGGCAGGTATTTCAGCAAAACGTCGTTTCCGTCCTCGCGTGATTGCAGCGAGAGCTTTGATACAAAATCGGCGACGATGGCGCACAAGAGCACTGCCACGCGGCCTTGTGCCGGGTGCTCCTCAATCCAGGGTGCAAACTCCCGAACCAGTGGCAGCGAAACTGTCCAGCAGATAAAGAGTGGCAGCAAGCGCCGAAAGAAGAGCAGCGCTTCGGTCCAAGTCCGTTCGTCGCTGTCGATTTGCTGCAGCACGCGCTTGGCGGTCAGATAGAGATAAGGATTTTTCACTACTCTTCGATTTGAGGTTTACGCAGAATATCTTCGCGGTGCAGGGCTTTCAAGACCAGCGCGATGGCAGATACGATGAGGCAATAGCCGATGAGCGACAGCATAAAGCCGTCTGGTTGGATCAGCAATCCGGGCTCAGGTACCAACACGATACTGCAAAGGCGACGCTCCAAGGCGACAGCGAGCGGCAGATTGGCTCCAAAGAACAATCCCCAGCCAATCCACCATGTGCGGTCGGTAGCCAACAGACACACACCGGCGATATAGGAGACCGCTATGAGGTAAAAGACAAACGCAGGGGCTCCCCACAGCCAGGCACTGAACGTCTCGGCTCCCAAAAACACTTCAGGATCCAGCGTTCGAACCCCTATATTGTAATAAAAAGAGGAGAACATCGTCGGTAGGACGCCATTGGTCAGTACAACGGCGATACATCCCACCATAAGAATGGTCAGTATGCGCATAATAACGCGTGCGATTTGAGTTTTCATTCGTTTGGAAGATTAAATTGGACATGATAACGGCATGCCGAGCCGCTTTTACGGTCGGTAAAAAGAATACGCAGGTCTTCGCCCTGCATCCGGATGGCTTGGATCCATTGGGTTTCGACGGGGCCTGCAGGCAGGTCGGCACTACCTAAATAGCGGCCGTCGCTCAGACGATAGAAGTCCAGACAGCGTTCGCCTCCGGATGCTCTCCAATCGCTACAGCGAAGTTTGGGTGTAACCAGTGCCATCCAGGTGTCGCCGACCATGCCGGTTTGGGTGGCGCATAAATCGGGTACGGACTCTTTCAAGACCACGTCGCGCCCGCGGCGGTCGATTGCCTGCGGTAATTTTTCGTCTCTAAAATCGGAGAAGGCACGCATGTTGCCCGTCGAATCCTGGATTACAAAATACGGCAGGTCGTCGCGGAACCAATGAATCCGTATTCCACTTGTGTTTTCGGCGAAACGACTCTCGATGCTGGAACATGCGGGGTATCCCACCAACGCTTGCGCAATATCCGGGTCCGAAACCCGGCGGTCGAGACTGTCGAGCAAATGGTGGTTGTACGAAACACATTCCACTACTTCAAAGGTCGCCTCTAACGCAATCCGGTTCTGTTCCTCGGTTTGCGTGGCTTGCTGGTGGCAGGCCGTCAGCAGCAAGAGTGCCGGCAATGCCACCCAAAGTTTTTTCGTCTTCATTTTATCGGTCATTAGGTTGTTTGGTTTCCTCTTCTTGGTATTCAAGAATATCGCCCGGTTGGCACTGCAGCTCGCGGCAAATGGTTTCGAGCGTGTTGAAGCGGATGGCCTTGGCCTTGCCCGTCTTCAGGATAGACAGGTTCGTCGGGGTGATATCCACACGCTCGGCCAGTTCGCCCAACGAAATTTTCCGTTTGGCCATCATGACATCCAGGTTTACAATAATCGGCATGTTGTCAAATGGTTAGGTCGTTTTCTTTTTTCAATTGCGTGGCACTTCGAAGCAGTTCGTTGAAGAGAAAAAGCACCAAGGCGACCACGATGCCGCCAAGGTCGATTTCGGGCAGCACTACATGCCAGCCTTCCAAGTGGAGGTGTTGGCTGGCATGCTGGTAGAGAATCAGCGAATCGCAGATTCGCATGACGTCTGCCAACAGCAGTAGCACGGCAATCCACGTCAAACGTCTTGATTGGGTACGGCTGAACACTTGCTCTTGGATAAAGCCGGCAATGAGCCGTAGGATCAGCACGAATAGGATAATGCTCCAGACACCGCTTAAGAGATTAAACGCCAGATAAATGATCTCTGCCTTGCGCGACGCCTTCTCGGCTTCCTCCTTATGGTTTTCGTCGGGTTTGACATAGATTTCGGTCAATCCGTTCCCGCTGTTGCTGCCTCCGATCAGGCAGAATACCTCACCGGCAAACACGGCGTCTTGGTTCATCCCCATTTCGTGCTTGTCTTGATCTACTCCCCGGTCAGGCGCCAAGGCGACATAAAATGGCATGTACCCCTGTTGCCGTAACTTCAATCCCGAAAGGGTGTGGGGATTCATCGTATAGAGTCCGATGCATAAGTAAATAATAAAACCCGTAAGGAATAGGGCGCTGAATAATTTAAATCGTTTCATCCGTTTCTGTTGTTATTGTTTCGGCGGCAAAGATAAATTGAATTTTTTGAAAAATGAAAATAATTTATCGAAAAACGATAAAAAAATTTCAAAAAGCAAAAAAACATAGCGACAGGACAGACGCTGTCGCCTCTGATTTGTGCCACACGGGTGGATCTGCTTAATAGAATCCGCAACGGCCGCCGGTACAGGTTTTGCTCAAGTTGAGCGAGAAGCCCACTTTCAGCCCGAGCGAGAGCAGGTGTGCCGCTCCCACGCGGTTGCTGGCGAAGAATCCGGCATAGCGTTCTCCGTAGAGCGGCAGTTCGCTTTCGTTGAGAAAACTGGTCAATCCGTAGTTGAAGTACAGGCCGAAGTAGAGTGGGAGCGATCCCTGGTTGTCGAAATGAAATCCCAGGTCGGTGCCCAGCGACACCCCGACCGGCGCCGACTTGATGCGGCGGAGCGTTTTGGGAGCCTCCTCCACGCTGACCTCGCCGTCAATGGTCCGGGTGGCCTTGCCGTCACAGGCGGTGTATTCGTTGTTGACCGGAATGTCCAACTGAGGGCCGACGCCCCAGATCAGACTCCACCGCTTGTTGATGATGTGCTGCAGGTAGAAGGAGACGGGAACGGATACATTGAAGACACTTTGCTGTTCGGTCCAGCGATCGAAGTCGGTGCGTCCCTGGACACTGACGCCGTAGGATTCCCAGGTGTCTTTCTCTGTGTCGGTCAGGACAGCGCTTGAGCGATAGGAAGAAAAGCCGACACCGACACCGATACCTGCCTTACGGTTGAAAAAATGCCGGTATTCGGCCCGCAGTCCGACACCGCCGCCGGCTTTCTTCTGCGCCTGGGGACCGGGGTCAAAGGTCATGGTGTGCAGACCGCCGCCGATCTCCACGTGCAGGATGTTGCCGGGATACTGGGCGTACAACGGCAATGGGAGGAAGAACAGCAGCAGGAGCAGGTATTTCGTTTTCATATCCGATTCAGATTGCAAGTAGGTACAAAGGTAGCGTTTCCGGCGCACAATTGCAAGCCTCGGAGGCGTGTTTAACACAACGGCGGCAGGAAGGCGTCCGGGACGTGTTCGATGAGGAATCCGCCGTCGGGGTCCGGGGTGAGCGCCATCAGGTCGAATTGGATCTCCTTTTGAATGTTGTAATGGAAAATGTAGGCCTGTGCCGCGTTGACCAGACGCTGCATTTTGCTCCAGCCTACGGCTTCCAGCGGATGGGCGAACCGCAGGCTGGCCCGGGTTTTGACTTCAATGACGATCAAGCGGTCGGGAGTTTCGGCTACGATGTCGATTTCCAGGTGTCCGCAGCGCCAGTTGCAGTGCCGGATGGTGTAGCCTTTGTGCGTCAGATAGGCGCAGGCGGCTGCTTCGCCAGCCGCACCGAGGTAGTTGTGTTGAGCCATTTTTCGTAAGATCGGATATTTTGGGACAGCAAATATACGATAAATTTGATGATTCCGACGAAAAAAGGTAACTTTGCCGCAGAAACGCGCACTATGAAAAAGAAACCGTCGCCCATGGCCCCGCGCCCCCGTATGTCCCGCACGCATCGTGAGTCGTTCCTGCTCAACGACAAAGAGTACGAGGCGCTCAACCGCTATTGCGCCAAATACCGCGTGGGCAACAAGTCCCGTTTCATGCGTGAGGCGGTGATGCGTGTCATCCAGGAACGTTTCGGCGAGGATACGCCCCGTTTGTTCTAATCCTTTCGGAAAATGGACGAAGCACAGCGGCATACCGACGAGATGTTCATGCGCAAGGCACTGGATGAGGCACGGGCGGCGTTCGAGGCGGGAGAGATCCCCATCGGCGCCGTCGTGGTGGCACAGGACCGGATCATCGGGCGGGCGCACAACCTGACCGAAGCATTGGAGGACGCTACGGCCCATGCCGAAATGCAGGCGGTTACCTCGGCTTCCGGTTTTCTCGGCGCCAAGTACCTGACGGGGTGTACGGTCTATGTCACGGTCGAGCCTTGTGTGATGTGTGCCGGCGCCATGTACTGGGCCAAAATCGCCCGGTTGGTTTACGGTGCGCCGGATGAGAAGTACGGCTATACGGTCGTGTCGCCCGGAGCGCTCCACCCCAAAACGGAGGTGGTGAGCGGGGTGCTGGCCGACGAGTGCGCCGCGTTGATGAAACAATTTTTCAAGAACAAAAGATAAGCGATGACGACGAATTTTGTAGAAGAGCTGAAATGGCGCGGCATGCTGCACGATATGATGCCGGGCACGGAAGAACAACTGAGTAAGGAGGTTACAACGGCCTATGTGGGCATTGACCCGACAGCCGACTCGCTGCATATCGGTCACCTTTGCGGCATTATGATGCTCCGGCATTTTCAACGCTGCGGCCACAAACCCATGGCCCTGGTGGGGGGTGCCACCGGCATGATCGGCGATCCTTCCGGCAAAAGCCAGGAGCGCAACCTGCTTGACGAGGAGACCCTCCGTCACAACCAGGCTTGCATTCAGCGGCAGCTGGAACGCTTTCTGGATTTCACCTCCGATGCCCCCAACCGGGCTGAATTGGTCAACAACTATGACTGGATGAAGGATTTCACCTTCCTGGATTTCGCCCGCGAGGTGGGGAAGCACATCACGGTCAATTACATGATGGCCAAGGATTCGGTCCAAAAGCGGCTCAACGGTGAGGCGCGCGACGGGTTGTCGTTTACCGAGTTCACCTATCAGCTGCTGCAGGGCTATGATTTTCTGCACCTCTACAAAGAAAAAGGCTGCAAACTGCAGATGGGCGGTTCCGACCAATGGGGCAACATCACCACCGGAACCGAACTGATCCGCCGTACCTTGGGGGGAGAGGCCTATGCGCTTACCTGTCCGTTGATCACGAAGGCCGACGGTGGCAAGTTCGGCAAGACCGAAAGCGGCAATGTATGGCTTGACCGCCGTTACACATCCCCCTACAAATTCCTGCAGTTCTGGCTGAATGTTTCCGACGAGGATGCCAAGCGATACATCAAGATATTCACATCGCTCAACCAGGAGGAGGTGAACGATCTGATTGCCCAACAGGATGCAGCGCCGCACCTGCGCCCGCTGCAGAAACGCCTGGCCGAGGAGGTGACGGTGATGGTGCACTCGCGGCAGGATTATGAAACAGCATTGGAGGCTTCCAACATCCTCTTCGGCAACGCCACTTCCGAGGCATTGCGCCGTTTGGATGAAGAGACGCTGCTGTCGGTGTTCGAAGGTGTGCCTCATTTCGAACTGGGCCGGGACCAACTGGGCTCCGCCTGGATGGACTTGTTGGTGGAGAAGGCTCCGGTGTTCCCGTCCAAGGGGGAAATGCGCAAGATGATCCAGAACGGCGGTTTCTTTGTGAATAAGGAGAAAGTGACCGATCTGAATCAGACGCTTACGTCTGAGCAGCTGCTTGGCGGCAAATACGTTATCGTCCAAAAGGGGAAGAAGAATTATCATTTGATTACCATAAAATAATCCCCGCCCGGGCGGCAACGGGTGAAAAAAGTGCGGGAATTCTTTTTCCGTTAGGAAAATCTCCTTATCTTTGCACCGCCTTAGGGTATTGCCTCATGGTGTAATGGTAGCACTACAGATTTTGGTTCTGCCTGTCGAAGTTCGAATCTTCGTGAGGCAACAAACACTGGAAGCGATTCCGGTGTTTTTGTTTTTTATCGGGTGATGCAGCCCGGGCAGTTGCATATTTTATGAAAAATGCCTACCTTTGTCGCGCTGATAAAAGCAGGGCCTATAGCTCAGTCGGTTAGAGCATCGGACTCATAACCCGCAGGTCCTTGGTTCAAGTCCAAGTGGGCCCACCCGACGCCGGTGTCGTTTCCCGTTTTTACGGAAGTGCGCCGGCGTTGTTTGTTAACGGGGGTGCAGGCTGCTTTTTTACAAAAATAATCGTTACCTTTGCCGGAAATTGGAATGCGCTATGAAGGTTCTTACATCATTTAAGGATTATCCCGAATCGGGATCTGCCGTAACAATCGGTTTTTTTGACGGTGTCCATACCGGTCACGCCGCATTGATTGAACGGCTCAAACAGGCCGCCGCCCGTCTGGGCGTGCCTTCGGTTGTTGTCACGTTCTCCAACCACCCGCGTGAGGGGCTGAAGGCCAATTACATCCCCAAATTGCTGACAACCTGTGACGAACGTCTGCGTCTGCTGGAACAGACGGGCGTGGACTATTGCGTTATGGTGCCGTTCGACAAGGAACTGGCCGAATATTCCAGCAGAATCTTTATGCGCAAATACCTTTCGGAAGCGTTGCACGCCCGTTTCCTGCTGGTGGGGCACGACCATCATTTCGGCTGCGACCGGGAGAAGGGGTTCCCGCACTACCAGGCCATCGGTGTGGAGTACGGCATTGAAGTGGAGCAGATGCCCGCCTATGTCAACGAAGGGCTTTGTGTCAGTTCCTCGCTGATCCGCAAAAGTCTGGAGGCCGGAGGCGTGGTGGCCGCCCGCCGAATGCTCGGGTATGAGTATTTTATTGAGGGTACGATCGTGTCCGGCCATAAGGTGGGACGCACGATGGGGTTCCCGACCGCCAATATCGCCATCAACGATGTGCATAAGTTCATTCCCGGAGAGGGAGTGTATGCCGTTGAACTCCAAATCGAGGGCGATGACCAACGCCGCCGCGGTATGCTTTACATCGGCGGACGCCCCACATTTGTCACGTTGGAGGAGGTGCGCAGCATCGAGTTGAACGTATTTGATTTCGATGGTGACATTTACCACAAACAGGTGCAGGTTTTCTTCCAGGAGTACATCCGCGCCGAAATCAAATTCGACACGCCCGAAAAACTGGCAAAACAGTTGGGACAGGACCGCGATACGGTCAAAGAATACTTCAGCAAGCGTTAAAAAATCTTTAAACGGACGATTTTCAACCGATGGGAAGGCGCTTGAAACAGCCTTCCCATCGGTCTTTTGTGTTGTTAACACTAGCATTGGCCGGAATTTCACCCCATGGGATTAAGATGGGCCGGAAGGGGCTAATGTTTTCTTCATTTCTGCAAATGGTTGTTACTTTGCAACCATCAAAAAACATGAGCGGAGATGAAAATTTTATTTGTGATTGACTGTTATGCCACGTCGGGCAACGGAACCAGTGTAAGTGCCCAGCGCTTTGTGGCCGAAATGCGGCGCCAGGGGCATAATGTGCGTGTAATGAGTACGAAGGGCGATGGAAGTCT
>JAGDAS010000081.1 GCA_017959385.1 Paludibacteraceae bacterium | reverse complement strand
GGAACACATCCGCTGCACATTCTCATCCAGGTAAATTCCCGGACAGGACACATTGCCGAACTTGAATTTGCTCATCATGTTGTCGTACATCATATCGGTCGCCACCGTGCCCTCGGCACCGGCCGACTTGAGCGGCACAATACGGAATGCCAGGCCCTCCAGTTGGAAATATTTCTCCAAACCGAGATACATCTCCGACCCGACCGTCACCGCGTAATAGATGGGACGTTCCCAATTGTTGTTGGCCAGCATATCGAGAATCATCAGCTCGGCCTTGGTCACATAGCGTGCGTTCGACAGATCGATAATCATTTCCGGTAGAACGTCGTCGCGTTGTTCCTCCGTAATGGCACCCTGTTTGATCAGGTTGTCCACGTTGACGGGAACACGGAATTTTTTTGCCGGAAGGTATTCGCGGTAACCCGAACCCGTGGTGGGATCAATCTTAGTCCGGGGATCGTCGCTGGCCAGGAAATCCAACGCCAGCTTGAGATCGAGCGGTTCACCGCCATTGAGGTCGAACAGGTAGGCCACACCGCGTTTCCCCTCAACATAGGTCCTACGCTGCCAATCGATGGGAAGCGCTGCCGATTTGTATGCGGGACGCCGCATCTGGTCAATATACCAGTCGGTCTGCAGGTAGCTCAGGTTACATACGCGTTTGTCAAGCGAAACCTCGGTTTGTTCCGTTTCCTGCGTGTACCACAAGGGGAAGGTGTCGTTGTCGCCATTGGTGAAAATAATCGCATTGGGCGCGCAGGAGTTGAAATAATTCAATCCAAAATCGCGCGCCACATAACGGTTGGAACGGTCGTGATCGTCCCAGTTTGCAGCAGCCATCAGGGCGGGCGCCGTCAACGCCAGCACGGTGGCCAGTGGTGCCGCAACCTGTTTGCCGGCCAGACGACTCAGGACGGAAACCAGTCCGGCCACGCCGAAACCGATCCAGATGGCGAACGCATAGAACGAACCAGCATAGGCATAATCGCGTTCACGCGGTTCGGCAGGTCCCTGGTTGAGATACAGCACAATCGCAATACCCGTCATAAAGAACAACACGAAGGTTACCCAAAATGCCTGCGTTCCGCGTTTTTGGGAAACCAACTGCCATACAATGCCGATAAGTCCCAGCAATAGCGGCAGCATATAGTACTTGTTGTGACCCTTGTTCTCGGCCAGGAAGGGGGGCAGATGGTACTGATCACCCAGCATAAGGGAATCAATGAAGTTGAACCCGGTAATCCAGTTGCCGTTGGTTACCTCGCCGTGCCCCTGCATATCGTTCTGACGCCCGGAGAAATTCCATAGGAAATAGCGCCAATACATGTAATTGAGCTGATAGATAAAGAAGAACCGCAGGTTCTCGGCAAACGTGGGCACTTTCACCTTGATTTGCTGACCGCAACGGTCGTAAGGCACCATTTTGCCTTTCACGCCACCGATCCAGTCCTCGTACAATTTCGGATGATCGCCGGCGGAACTGTGCATGCGCGGGAAGAAGGTTTTGAACTTGGAGTCGTAGGCCAGATCGTAACGCGTGTTGGTGACCACATAGGCATCACGTTCGGTCGCATCCGCTTTCTCCTTCTTTCCGTAGGTTTTTGCTCCCTCAATGGTCTTGGGCTTGCAATAACCACCTGAAGCGACCAGCTCCGGTTCTGCGGAATAATATGCACCGTAGAGCAAAGGACGGTCGCCGTATTGCTCCCGATTGAGATAGCCCTTTAGAGCGAAAACGTTGTCAGGTGAGTTCTGGTCCATCGGCGGATTGGCGGCGGAACGGACCACCAGTACAGCATAGGAGGAATATCCGATCAACATCACCGCCATGGAGACCACTGCCGTGCTGAGTATCCGCACATCGGCATTCCCCTTGCGCAGGAAGAGGAACAGGAACGCGGCCATGATCAAAAGCACACCCACCCAGACGCTGCCTGCCAGGAACGGTATTCCCGCCATGGTAAAGGCCAGGATCGTGGAAATTTTGACGCGGAAGTCGTTGGGTTGCCGGCGATACAACTCCACCAACGCCCAAACAATCGAAGCGACCGCCAGAAGCACGTAAGTAAGCACTCCCGAATTGAACGGCAGATGCAGATGATTGACAAAGAACAGCTCAAACCAACCGGCCATGGTGACAAAACCGGGAATGAGCCCGTAAAGCACCAGCGCCAAAATGGCGAAAGAGACTGCCAACGCCGCCAGCATTCCTTTGAAGGTGGGATGTTCCCATTTACGGAAGTAATACACCAATACAATGGCGGGAATTGTCAGCAAATTGAGCAGATGGACACCGATTGAAACACCCATGATGTACATGATACCGATCAAATAACGGTCGGAGGCGGAGTCGTCGGCATGTTTTTCCCATTTAAGAATAATCCAGAACACCACCGCGGTCAAAAAGGACGAATATGCATAAACCTCGCCCTCGACGGCAGAGAACCAGAACGTATCGGAGAAGGTGTAGGCCAGCGCCCCAACGAGTCCGCTGCCCAAAGCTGTCACAACCTGCCAAACTTCCATACCTTCCCCCCCGGCAGGCTGAAGCACACGGCGCACCATGTGCGTCACCGTCCAGAAGAGCAGCATGATGGTCAGCGCACTCAGGAATGCGGACATCATATTGACCATATAGGCGATTTGCGACGGATCGGAAGCGAAAAGGCTGAAGAATTTGCCCGTCAGCATAAAGAACGGAGCTCCGGGTGGGTGCCCTACCTCCATTTTCGCGGCAGACGAAATAAATTCGGAACAATCCCAGAAACTGGCTGTCGGCTCAACAGTCAGACCATACACCACCATGGCGATGGCAAAGACCAGTCCGCCGGCAATCCGGTTGATCAGGCAGTATGTTTTCTCCTTCATAAAAATGCACCTATTATATGAGACGCAAAGGTAAGGTATTTTTTCTTTTTTGAAAAAAAATAGGGCAATGGATTTGCATATAAAAAAAACTTAGTATCTTTGCCGACCTTTTCTAACAAAATTGGACTTATGAATTTAACAAAAGAACAAAAAGAAGAAATCTTTGCGAAGTACGGAAAGTCCAATACTGATACTGGCTCGACTGAGGCCCAGATAGCTTTATTCTCCGCCCGTATTTCGCATTTGACTGAGCATCTCAAGTCAAATCACAAAGATTATAGCACCGAGCGTGCTTTGGTTACGTTGGTTGGTAAACGTCGCCGCCTTCTGGACTTCCTGAAGGAGCGTGACATTGAGCGTTACCGTTCGCTGATTCAGGAACTGGGTATCCGCAAGTAATCCGACCGAGAGAAAAAAAAGAGCGCGTTTCCGTTGGGAAGCGCGCTCTTTTTTTATTTCACTTTGAAGATACTGTAATATTGTTTGTCGTCAGTGAGCAGCTCGACACCCTTGAGGAAGATGGGGTTGGTCTTGTTGTAAATCCGGAAATATCCCTCCAACCCCCACAGGTAACGGGCCAGAAACGCCTTCAGGAAGGGCGTGGCGTATTCGTTGGCCGCAGCCAGCTGTTCGGGAGTGAACCGGACACTGTCCGCCTCCAGTTTGGTCTGCAGAATGGCGTACATCTCCTCGTCAACCAGGAACGACGACTCGAAATCATCGATGGTACGGAAGGTCCGGCGCAATGCGTCACGGTGTTTCTCCAAGTATGCCACCACCGTCTTGTTATGGTAGTTGCCGTGGAAAATCACACGACTCAGCGAATCGAGACGGGTGGTGTCGGCCGGAACGAACACATCGGGCATAATGCCGCCTCCCCCGAACACCGTACGTTTAGCGATGCGCGTGGTGTAGCGTAGCGAATCGGGGAATGAGATGCTGTCGGCCGAAACCATCTCACCATGTTCGTAACGCTTGGCAAACTCACGCTCATAATCCTCTTTGCCCGATTCATACGGGCGCTGGATACACCGGCCGGCCGGTGTATAGTAACGGGCGATGGTGAGCCGGATTTCCGATCCGTCGGGCAATGTGAACGGTCGCTGCACCAATCCCTTGCCGAACGTGCGCCGACCTACAATGGCTCCCCGGTCCCAATCCTGGATGGCACCCGAGAAAATCTCACTGGCCGATGCCGAGTACTCGTCCACCAGCACCACCAGTTTCTCCCGGCTGAACAGCTTGCTGTGCGATTTGGCGGCAAACACCTGGGTGCGCTGCTTGTCGCCTTTGGTATAAACAATGATGTTATCGGCATTCAGAAACTCATCGGCCATATCGACTGCACTCTGCATATAACCGCCGCCATTCCCCTGAAGATCGACAATCAACCGGTTCATACCCTTGCGTTTGAGTATCTTGATGGCATCGGTCATCTCCTGATAGGTGGTAGAGGCAAAGCGGCTGATTTTAATGTATCCGATGTTGGAAGTGACCATGTAATAGGTATCCACACTTGAAATGGGAATCTTGTCGCGGACAATGGTAAACGGGATACGCTGCCCGCCGCGGAGTACCGTTACCTGAACGGTTGTCCCCTTTTTGCCGCGCAGGCGCTTCATAATATCATTTTGAGACATTTTGACCCCGGCGATAGCGGTATCGTTGACCGCAATGATTTTATCACCGGCAATGATACCGACCTTCTCACTCGGGCCGTTGACGATGGCCTGTACCACCAACAGCGTATCCTCCACCATATTAAAAGAAACACCGATGCCTTCGAAACTGCCCTGCAACGGCTCACGGGCTTCAGCGGCTTTTTCTTTATTCATATAGGAGGAGTGCGGATCCAGCGAGGACAGCATCCCCTGGATCGCCTCATCGGTCACACGGGCGCGGTCAACCGAATCCACGTAATAGGAGTTGACAACCGTAAAAGCGTAATTGAGTTTGTGCAGGCAATCCGTATTGGATGGCGTTTCCGCAAATGCGGTGGCGACGAAGGCCAGACAGAGGGAAACGGAAAATAACTTCTTCATACCGGGTATTTGATAACGAGTTACAAAGGTAAAAAAAAATCCTTCAAACCGATTATTTTTCAACAAAATCCCGTATCTTTGCAGTCCGATTATTTATCCTTTTAATCTAAGATGTTGATTCTCAGATAAGTATCATTTATTAGCCGAAATGAAAAATCCGAGGTTGACGTTGATGCAGTATTAAACGAATAAAAAATTATTTAAAGTGAACACATTAAGTTACAAGACGGTTTCCGTCAACAAGGCCACCGCAACCAAGGAATGGGTCGTAGTGGACGCCACCGACCAGGTACTCGGCCGTTTGTGCTCCAAGGTAGCCAAACTGCTCCGTGGCAAGTACAAACCCAATTTTACGCCTAACGTAGATTGCGGCGACAATGTCATCATCATCAACGCAGACAAGGTGAAGCTCACCGGCAACAAGTGGACTGACCGTGTCTATCTGACTTTCTCCGGCTATCCCGGCGGACAACGCGAAATGTCGCCGAAAGACCTGCAAGCCAAGGGTTCCGCCCGTCTCTTCAACAAGGTGCTGAAAGGCATGCTTCCGAAGAACAAATTGAGCGACCGCATCCTGCGCAACGTGTATGTATATGACGGCCCGGAGCACAAGCAACAGGCCCAGAATCCCAAAACTATTGACATCAACGCTCTTAAATAAAGGTTATGGAAGTTACAAATGCATTAGGAAGAAGAAAGGCCGCCGTGGCTCGCGTCTATGTCAGCCAAGGTTCCGGCAAGATCACCATTAACAAGAAAGACCTTGCGGTATATTTCCCCTCGGGCGTTCTTCAATACATTGTCAAGCAACCCCTCAACAAATTGGGTGTGGCTGAAAGCTATGACATCAAAGTCAATTTGAACGGTGGCGGTATCAAAGGACAGGCCGAGGCGCTCCGTCTGGCGATTGCCCGCGCATTGGTCAAGATCAATCCGGAAGACAAACCCGCTTTGAAATCGGAAGGCTTCATGACGCGCGATCCGCGTGAAGTTGAACGTAAGAAACCGGGTCAACCGAAAGCACGTAGAAGATTCCAATTCAGCAAGCGTTAATGGAGCGACTCCACTACGCATGCTCTATGTTGGAGTGTGTTTAGTATCCAAATCTCCGGGACTTCGACCGCTGCAGGCGGAGAACTACCCGGGGATTGATTCAGTGAAAGTAAACCATTTAAAAAATTATTATGGCAAGAACCAATTTTCAAGAATTACTGGAAGCGGGTGTACACTTCGGACACATGACCCGCAAATGGAATCCCGCTATGGCTCCCTACATCTTTATGGAGCACAACGGTATTCATATCATTGACCTCAATAAGACCGTAGCCAAGATCGACGAAGCCGCCGACGCACTCGCACAGATTGCCAAGCAGGGAAAGAAGATCCTTTTCGTCGCCACCAAAAAGCAGGCCAAGGAAATCATTGCTGAAAAAGCGCAATCCGTAGGCATGCCGTACATCACCGAGCGTTGGGCCGGTGGTATGCTTACCAACTTCGCCACCGTACGCAAGGCCGTGAAGAAGATGGGCAACATCGACAAGATGACCAACGACGGTACGTTTGACAACCTTTCCAAGCGCGAAAAACTCCAGATCGCCCGTCAACGCGAGAAATTGGAGAAGAACCTGGGAAGCATTGCCGATTTGACCCGTCTGCCGGCCGCCTTGTTAGTGGTGGACGTTATGAAGGAGCACATCGCCGTACAGGAGGCCAACCGTCTGGGCATCCCCGTGTTCGGTATCGTTGACACCAACTCGTCGCCGAAGGAAGTGGATTATGTCATCCCCGCCAACGACGATGCCACGAAGTCGATCGAGATCATCTTGAACGCCATCACCGCCGCCATCCAGGAAGGTCTGCAGGAGCGCAAGATTGAGAAGGAAAAAGAGAATGAGTCGGCTGAGAAAACCGCCGCTCCCGCTGAAAAGAAGGCTGCCGGCAAAGGCCGCGCCCGCATCAAGCGCGCCGACGACGCCGCTCAGGCCGAGAAATATGCCAGCGCATCCGAGGACACCGAAAAGAAGGAGGACTAAGTCATGGCCGTAACATTAGCTGATATTTCGAAACTGCGCACCATGACCGGTGCCGGTATGATGGATTGCAAAAACGCCCTGACCGAAGCCAACAACGACTTTGAGAAGGCCATTGAAATCATCCGCAAGAAGGGTAAGGCCATCGCTGCCAAACGTAGCGACCGCGAAGCCGCCCAAGGTTGCGTACTGGCTGCCGCCAAAGACGGATTCGCCGCCATCGTAGCCATTAAGTGCGAAACCGACTTCGTAGCCAAGAACGCCGATTTCATCGCTTTGACCCAGCAGGCACTTGACTGCGCTGTCGCTGGAAAGATCACGAGCACGGATGCCCTGCTCGCCGCTCAAGTGAACGGTCGCAGCATCGCCGACTTGATCACCGACCGCAGTGGTGTAACCGGTGAAAAGATGGAACTCGGCTACTTCGAAACCGTACAAGGTGCGCAAACCGTAGCCTATATCCACCCGGGCAACATGCTGGCCTCCATCGTGGCCTTGAACGAGGTAATCGATGAGAAGGAAGCCCGCACGGTAGCCATGCAGGTGGCCGCTTCCGCTCCGGTAGCCATCAATCGTGAAGGCGTACCCGCCAAAATGATTGAGACCGAATTGGAGGTGGGTAAAGAGAAGGCTCGCGCCGAGGGTAAACCTGAAGCCATGCTTGACAAGATTGCCCAAGGCCGTCTGAACAAGTTCTTCCAGGAGAGCACCCTGCTGGAGCAGGAGTTCATCATGGACAACAAACTGAACGTAAAGAGCTATCTGCAGAGCATCTCCAAGACGCTGACGGTTAGCGACTTCAAACGTGTCACCTTGAACCAGGAGTAATTCTCGGACACAATACAAAAAATCCCCGGGTGGTTGCACCCGGGGATTTTTTTATACCATTGCGACTTACTTGGAACAACTGCAACGGGGCTGCAACTGCTGGAAAAAGTCGTTACCCTTGTTGTCAACCAGGATAAAGGCGGGGAAATCCTCCACCTCGATTTTCCAAATGGCCTCCATACCCAGTTCCGGATACTCAACGCACTCGATCGACTTGATATTGTTCTGTGCCAGAATAGCAGCCGGGCCTCCGATAGAACCCAAATAGAAACCACCGTGTTTCTTGCAGGCATCCGTCACACATTGCGCCCGGTTACCCTTGGCCAGCATAATCAAGCTGCCTCCATGACTTTGGAACTCATCCACATAAGGATCCATACGTCCGGCCGTAGTGGGCCCCATGGAACCACAGGCCATGCCTGAAGGCGTTTTAGCCGGACCGGCATAATAAATGGGATGATCCTTGATATACTGGGGGAGATCCTCTCCGGCATCCAAACGGGCTTTCAACTTGGCATGAGCGATATCCCGGCCTACAATGATTGTACCGTTAAGGCTCAAACGGGTCGCTACCGGATACTTGCCCAACTCTTTGAGGATATCCGCCATCGGTTGGTTCAAATCAATACGGACGGCATCGCCCTCGCCTGCCTGACGCAGGGCGGCCGGGATCAGACTGCCGGGATTGTCGTCCATCTTTTCGATCCAAATACCATCCTTGTTGATCTTGCACTTGATGTTGCGGTCGGCCGAGCAACTCACACCCAAACCGATGGGGCAACTGGCACCGTGACGCGGAAGCCGGATGATGCGCACGTCGTGGGCCATGTACTTGCCACCGAACTGGGCACCCAGTCCAATCTTGTGTGCCTCCTCAAGCACCTGCTTTTCCAACTCAATATCGCGGAATGCACGACCGTATTCGTTGCCCGATGTAGGCAGATTGTCATAATAATGGGTGGAAGCCAGTTTGACGGTCAACAAGTTCTTCTCAGCCGAAGTACCTCCGATAACAAAGGCGATGTGATAAGGCGGACAGGCTGCCGTACCCAACGACTTCATTTTCTCCACCAGAAAAGGAACCAACGTACCAGGATTCTGAATACGTGCTTTGGTCTCCTGATACAGATAGGTTTTATTGGCGGAACCGCCACCCTTAGTCACACACAGGAAACGGTATTCCATGCCCTCGGTGGCCTCAATATCGATTTGGGCCGGCAGATTGCATTTGGTATTGACCTCCTCGTACATGGTAAGGGGGGCATTTTGCGAATAGCGGAGATTCTCTTCGGTATAGGTTTTGAACACGCCAAGCGACAGCGCCTCCTCGTCACAGAAACCGGTCCAAACCTGTTGTCCCTTCTCTCCATGGATAATGGCGGTGCCGGTATCCTGACACAAGGGGAGTTTCCCCTTGGCGGCCACCTCCGCATTGCGCAGGAAGGTCAAGGCCACATATTTGTCATTGTCGCTGGCCTCGGGATCGGAGAGAATTTTGGCCACCTGCTCGTTGTGCGAACGGCGCAACAGGAATGATACGTCACGGAAAGCCGCATTGGCCATAGCCGTCAAGCCTTCTTTCTGAATTTTGAGCATGGGTTTGCCCTCGAATTCACCCACCGACACATAGTCCTTGGTAAGGAGGTAATACTCGGTCGTATCCTCGCCCAGAGGGAATGGCGGCTGATAATGGAATGTAGTTGCCATATACTGTTATTTAAGAACGTGTAAATGTACAACAAAATCCGCATTCCCCCATCAGATATGTTTTGCATTTTTGCATTCCGATTGAAAAAACCAAGAAAAAACACGTTGGCAGCCTACAGTGTTTCATCGCATTTTTTGTACCTTTGCACTGCTTTTAATTTAATAAACTTTTATATGGAAAGACATTACCTGGACTATTTTGAGAGTTCAGTAGTCAATTACTGGGACTACCCGGCACTGAGCGACTACAAGACCGACATCAACCTGACGTTCGGCGAACTCGCCATCCAGATTGAGAAACTTCACTTGATGTTTAAGGAAGCCGGCATCCAAAAAGGCGACAAAATCGCACTTTGCGGACGAAACATCAGCCACTGGGCAGTCGGATTCCTGGCCGTAACCACGTATGAGGCGGTAGCGGTGTCGATCATGGACGCCTTTACACCGGAGAGTGTCCACCACCTGGTCAACCACTCCGACGCCCGCATGTTCCTAGTTGGCGACTTGGTATGGCCGAACCTGGATATCAAGGAAATGCCCGCTCTGGAAGCAGTCATCAGCCTGAAGAACTTTGAACCCGTTTTCGCCAAAGACGAAAAGGTGTTCCAAAAACTGAGCGACGCTGAAACACTTTTCAAAGCAGCCCACCCGAGCAATCTGACCAAAGAGGACATTCATTATCCACAGGACAATTGGGATGACCTCGTACTGATCAACTATACTTCGGGAACAACCAGCGATCCCAAGGGGGTCATGCTGACCAACCGCAGCATCAGTTCGAACATTCAGTTCGCCTGCGAGCACATTCCGCACCAACCGGGTTCAAGCGTGGTTTCCATGCTGCCGCTGGCCCACATGTTCGGTCTGGCTTTTGAATGCCTGTTCCAACTCTGCTCCGGCTGCCACGTGTACTTCCTGGGCAAGACCCCGTCGCCGCAAGTGCTGATGGGTGCTTTGGCGGAAGCCAAACCCTACATGATTCTGACGGTGCCTTTGGTGGTGGAGAAAATCTTCAACAAATCCATTTTCCCGGCCATCAACAAACCCTTGGTCAAAATGTTGTGGTACACGCCCGGCATCAATCGGATTATCCGCAGGAAAGTGCATAAAAAATTGTTGGACGCCTTCGGCGGCAAGTTGCAGTACCTGATTATCGGCGGTGCCGCCCTCAACCGTGCGGTGGAACTCTGCCTGCATCAGATCAAATTCCCCTTCTGCGTAGGCTACGGTATGACCGAATGCGGTCCGCTGCTCGGATACGAGAGCTGGACGGAATTCCGTATGCATTCCTGCGGACGCATCGTTGACCGTATGGAAATCCTGATTGACTCGGACGATCCGCATAAAAAAGTGGGTGAGATCCTGGTAAGAGGTGCCAATCAAATGATCGGCTACTACAAGAACGAAGAGGCCACCGCAGCCGTGTTCACCCACGACGGATGGCTGCACACAGGCGACCTCGGCCTGCTGGATGAAAAGAACAACATCTACATCCGCGGTCGTAACAAGAGCATGATTCTCGGGCCTTCCGGCCAGAACATCTATCCGGAGGAAATCGAAGACAAACTCAACAACCTGCATTTTGTACAGGAGTCGATTGTGGTAAGCCGCAACGACAAACTGGTGGCCCTGGTATTCCCCAATGCCGAAGACCTGAATGCGGTAGGCGGCATCTTCACAGACGAAATGAAGGAAACCACCAAACGTCACTTGAACCGTATGCTGCCGGCTTTCTGCCGCATCAGCAGCATCGAAATCGTGGACAAGGAATTTGCCAAGACACCCAAGCGCAGTATCAAGCGCTTCCTGTATTCCTAATCGGAAAAACAAACAAAAAAGAGGATGGCCATCGGTCATCCTCTTTTTTTCTCCCTATCGTCTGCTATTCCACCTTGTTGCCACCCGCCTCCTGCGAATACTGCAGGAAGGCCATGATGGCATCGTCACTATAGGATTTGGAAACCGGTATCTTCTTGATGTTGGGAACATCGAGTTCGATGTCAATTTCATCTCCATTCTTACGCAAAGCCACCACATGGTCAAAATTGACCATATAGGAACGGTGACAGCGTTGCACCGGTGTCTGAACCAGGTCCTGTGCCACGCGTTTGAGCGAATTGCGGAGCAGTTCCTGCGAAATCTTCCCTTGGTTCAGGTAATTGATCTCCACATAATTGTCGGCCGCTTCCAGATAGACGATATGCTCCATCGGGACAGAAAACCGCATCTCACCCTTTTCGTCCTTGAACTGGAACACCGCCGAACGCTTGCGGAACATGATACCGTTCTCCAACTCTTTGAGCCTGTCGCGCTTGTCGGAATAGGAGAAATACATCCAGGAGAAAGCGTAGGGGATAAATACGATCAGGAATGTATTGATGTTGGCGTCGCGGAACACCGTAATGATACTCTTCCAGTCCCAGAACAGCAGATCATCGTCCAAAATCAAGGCGAACAACGTGTAGAAACCCGCCAGCACAACAATTTCCAAGAACACCCACAAGGCATATTCGGCGTAATACATGGAATGTTTGCGGACAATGCGGTACATCAGATAACGGCTGACTGCAAGCACCAGGATGCCGATAAGCACCAATAGGAACGAAAGGATAAAATAGTATGTCTGGGAATTCCCCTCCACCCACTGCTCGGAATTGAAGGGTTTGTAGGAATTGATGAACACCAGGGAGAAAAGAGCCGTGATGATAATCAACTTCGCCATATTGGACCGGTCGGTCAAATAGGGCTGCACTTTCTTACCTCTGAAGCTCCTTATATTTGTAAACCAGTTCATGATTCATTCAAAATGTGTACGCAAAGATAGGAAAAAATCCCCTTATCCGTAAAAAACCTTATCAACATTGACATCGTGCGCATCGACCGGCAGCGTCCTGACATACTGGGCGGCGAAGCAAACACCGGCCTTGACGGCATGCGTTTGCGTAAGGAAACGGTCGTAATAGCCCCGGCCGCGGCCCAAACGGTGTCCGTCGGCGTCGAAGCAGACTCCTGGAACCAGGATATAATCCAATATTTCCGGACCGACCACTTCGGACGTTCCGGGCTCGAGAATATGGAACGCCCCCGTCTGTAGCGGGCCGGCATAGGGTTTGA
Organism: Paludibacteraceae bacterium; assembly: GCA_017959385.1. Lineage (GTDB taxonomy): Bacteria > Bacteroidota > Bacteroidia > Bacteroidales > Paludibacteraceae > Enterocola. Next base: position 4,645 of record JAGDAS010000081.1, on the reverse strand, counting down.
CAAGGATATCGTCCCCTTGTACAACCGGCAGATAAAATTTCTTTCCATCCGGATTGTTGGTCAACAACGGGCGGATATCCACCTCATCGGGCAGGGGCCAGAAAGCCATAATATGACGGGCCTGCTGATAATCCGCGTCCCCGCGGATCAGATGCTGCACGCGTGTGGCGGCATATATCCGTTGTCCCATGGTCAGTTGCATGATGGACGACCGAACCGTGGCGCGCAGCTGTTTTTTCTCTTGGTCAATCATCCGCACTTGATTAAACGCACCTGGTCGGAAACCACCTCGATGTGGACACGCAACGCATCATCGGGTAAGAGCTCCTCCACCATTTCAGGCCATTCCACCAGACAAAGATGACCGCTGTAAAAATAATTCTCGTATCCGAAATCATACGCTTCGGCAACCGACTTGATCCGGTAGAAATCAAAGTGATAGACCGGTTCACCGGAAGCGGCGGTATATTCATTGACAATGGCGAAAGTCGGGCTGTTGACCACATCCTCCACGCCAAGAACATCGCATAACGCTTTTATAAAGGTGGTCTTGCCGGCTCCCATACTCCCGTAGAAAGCGACTACGGGCGAACGACCCTGGCTTTCGGCGAGGAACTGCCGCGCCGCACGGGGAAGGTCTTGTAATCCGTTTACTTGAATTTCCATATATCAGAACAAACTCAATTGTCCGGAGCCGTCGTCATCCGGGCGGAATTCCCCATTGGGCTCCGGTTCCGCACCGCCGTCCGCTTCGTCCGATGGAGTCTCTTCCTCCGGTTCCGGCCGGCGCAGCGGCTCCAACTCTTCGATACCACCCCAGGCATAGGTCGTAATCCGCTTGCCTTTGGCCGTATAGCCCTTGACGGCGATAAAGTCGTCGGCTTCGATATCAATCGGGCCACGCGCTTCGTCACTGCCCGCCAAAGTAACACGAAAACGCGGGTAGAACTCACTGGAGAGAAGCAACAACCGGGAACCGGGGTTGTCACCCAGGAAGCCACGCTCTTTGGTCGAAGCCTCCAAGTTGAAACGCTTCATATAATGGTAGCCTTGGTCGGCATCGAACAAAACGGCGGTCCAAACTTTTCCGGCATCGAACTTCTCGAGCACGAGGATATCATCCGGATAGTGGTTGGAAGGATCGAAACTGGTAGTGAACCAAGTTCCGCGCTTGGTGACCACCAGAACGGCATCCTCGCTGAAGAATTCACCCAACAACCGGCCGCGTCCGTCATAATTGAGCCGGTTGACATCGGCATCGAACCAAACCTGGCGCCCGCCCAGTGTGGAACCGCCACGCGATTTGACGGCAATACGCTGAATGTCGTTTTTGGTCAGAATATTGCCCATGGCACTGCGCCCCTTGACCGCCAATTCGCTGAAATCGCGTTCGAACACCAGCTTTTTGAGCCGGATCTGCGGACGCAGATAGATTTTCAGCACCTCCGCCTCGCCATTGGGATTGGCTGAGAAATAAGTCACCTTGGTGCCCGGTGTTCCCTGGGTCAGATTGTACTCCTTGTCACGCGTGACACTGGTCACAGCGAAACGTTTGATATAGCTGACACGGTCCTTGCCGTTGCGGTAAACCACATTGTAAATGGTGCGCAGATCGTTCTTTTTGAAGACATTCAGATACAGAACATCCTTGCCTACATACACCTTTTCGGCCACCTTGATCACCTTGAAACGGCCGTCTTTGTAGAAAACAATGATATCGTCAAGGTCCGAACACGGACATACGAACTCATCCTTCTTCAACCCGATACCGATGAAGCCCTCCTCACGATTGATATACAACTTCTCGTTGGCCTCCACCACCTTGGCAACCTCGATGGTGTCGAAGTTGCGCAATTCCGTACGACGGGGATAACGGGCGCCGTACTTTTCCTTAAGGGATTCGAACCAATGAATGGTATATTCTACAATATGCTCCAAATGATCATTCACCTCCTTGAGCTGTTGCTGCGCCTCGGCAATATCCTCCTCCACCTCGTCAATGGAATACTTAAGGTATCGTACCGTCTTGATTTGCAACAGCCGGCGGTAATCGTCCTCCTCCACATCACGTATAAACGAAGACTTGAAGGGCTCCATCCGTTGGTCGATGAACTGGAAGAACTCCTGCTCGCTCTTACATTGTTCGAACGCCTTGTCCTTATACATCCGCTCCCGGATGAAGATTTTCTCCAACGACATGTAAAAAATACTCTCCTGCAGTTCCGCCTTGCGTATGAGAAGTTCCTCCTTGAGCAGACGGAGCGTATTGTCGGTTGAGAAACGAAGCACGTCGCTGACGCTCATAAAGTGCGGTTTGCGCTCGTAAATAACACAGCAGTTGGGCGAAACGCTCATCTCGCAATCGGTAAACGCATAAAGGGCGTCAATGGTCTTGTCGGACGAGCGGCCCGGAGCCAGCTGGATGACAATCTCCACATTGGCGGCCGTATTGTCGTCCACCTTTTTGATCTGAATCTTTCCTTTCTCGTTGGCCCTCACAATGGATTCGATCAACTTCCGTGTAGTGGTTCCGTAGGGAATCTCCGTAATACACAGCGTCTTGGCGTCAACCTTGTTGATTTTGGCGCGAATCTTCACCTTGCCTCTGTTGCGTCCGTCATTGTAGCGGCTCACATCAACGGAGCCTCCTGTCGGAAAATCGGGATACAGGGCAAAGGGCTCGTTCTTCAGATAGGCGATGGCGGCATCCGCCACCTCATTGAAGTTGTGCGGCAGGATTTTGGTCTGCAGACCGACGGCGATACCTTCCACCCCCTGTACCAGCAGCAACGGGAATTTGACCGGAAGCGTAACCGGCTCGCGGTTGCGTCCGTCATAGGAAAGCTGCCACTCGGTGGTCTTTTCATTAAAAACCACATCCAGTGCGAATTTGCTCAACCGCGCCTCAATATAACGGGGGGCGGCTGCATCATCGCCGGTCAGGATGTTACCCCAGTTACCCTGACAGTCAATCAGAAAATCCTTCTGCCCCAGCTGCACCAAGGCACTGTAAATGGAGGCGTCGCCATGCGGATGGAAGTGCATGGTGTCACCCACGATGTTGGCCACCTTGTTGTAACGGCCGTCCTCCTTCCGCTTCATGGATTACAGCACGCGCCGCAGCAACGGTTTGAATCCGTCGTACAAATGGGGTACGGCACGGTCCAGAATCACATAGGAGGCATAATCGAGAAACCAGTTCTGATACATACCCGAAAGTTGCCGGCGAACCGTTTCGTCAGCCAGATCAGGCACTACATAACCACCCCGTGCCACACGCGGAGCAACCGAACCGTCCGCTTCCGCGGAACCATCGGCCAGCGCCTCTTCGGCATTCACATCCTCCTCCGGATTCAATTCCGTATCTTTCGGTTCTTTTGTCTCGTCCATGTGCTTTCTGCAAGTTTCGCCGTAAAATTACAAAAATTAGCGAAAAAAGTGCTATTTTTGCGGTCCTAATTTATAAACAACCAAACGCAATGGCCTCACAGGAAGAAGTATTCAAAAAGATTGTAGCGCACTGCAAAGAGTACGGATTTGTATTCCCCTCAAGCGAAATCTATGACGGTCTGGGTGCCGTGTATGACTACGGTCAGAACGGCGTCGAGTTGAAGAACAACATCAAGAAATACTGGTGGGACAGTATGACCCTGCTGCACGAGAACATCGTGGGGATCGATGCCGCCATCTTCATGCATCCGACCACTTGGAAGGCATCCGGCCATGTCGATGCGTTCAATGATCCGCTCATTGACAACCGCGACAGCAAGAAACGCTACCGCGCCGATGTGCTGATTGAGGAACAACTCGCCAAGTATGACGAGAAAATTGCGAAAGAGGTGGAGAAAGCCGCCAAGAAATTCGGCGAAAGCTTTGACGCCGAACTCTATAAATCGACCAACCCCCGGGTGTTGGAGCACACCGCGAAGCGCGACGCCCTGCATGCCCGTTTTGCGAAAGCACTCAACGACAACAACCTGGAGGAGTTGAAACAAATCATCCTGGATGAAGGGATTGTCTGCCCGATCAGCGGCACCAAGAACTGGACGGACGTACGTCAGTTCAACCTGATGTTCTCAACCGAGATGGGCTCGACTTCCGATGGATCCATGAAGATCTACCTGCGCCCCGAAACCGCCCAGGGCATTTTCGTCAACTATTTGAACGTACAGAAAACCGGACGCATGAAAATCCCCTTCGGTATCGCCCAAATCGGCAAAGCCTTCCGTAACGAGATCGTCGCCCGTCAGTTCGTATTCCGTATGCGCGAGTTCGAACAGATGGAAATGCAGTTCTTCGTGCGCCCGGGTGAGGAGATGAAATGGTTCGCCCATTGGAAGCAGTTCCGCTTGAAATGGCACAAAGCACTGGGATTGGGCGATGAGAAATACCGTTTCCACGACCACGACAAACTGGCGCACTATGCCAATGCCGCCACCGACATCGAATTCGAGATGCCGTTCGGTTTCAAGGAAGTGGAAGGCATACACAGCCGCACCAATTTCGACCTGTCTCAGCACGAGAAGTTCTCGGGCAAGAGCATCAAGTACTTCGACCCGCAGACCAACGAGAGCTACACCCCGTACGTCATCGAGACCTCTATCGGTGTCGACCGTATGTTCCTCTCTATCATGTGTCACGCCTT
>JAGDAS010000010.1 GCA_017959385.1 Paludibacteraceae bacterium | reverse complement strand
GGAATCCGAGGGCTCCCAACCGGTAGGAGATACAGACCACCACAATGTCTCCCTCCTCGGCGAGCGCAGTGCCGTTGTAGGCCTCGTCCAGTCCGCTGCCGCCCACAAAAGCGCCGCCGTGTATCCACACCAGTACGGGTCGCCGTCCCGTCATATCGGGAGTGTATATGGAAAGGCGTAGGCAGTCTTCGCCCGTTTCCACGTCGTCGTCCAGCGTCATAGGCAGGTAGCTGAAACCGTATTGGGGTGGTTGGGGCGCTGCGACCGGCTGTCGGTCGTCCGGTTGGAAATCCGCCAGTTCCGGTTGCCCGAACCGGGTGGCTTCAGCATAGCGTATTCCTCTGAAAACTTGTATCATGGCAGGTATTTTTTTTCAATAAACCGGAGTTGGCGTTCCAATGTTTCGATGCGGGGAAGTTCCACCCCCCGGGTCCGGGCTTCACGGACCGGACGGGAATAGATGGCTTCGATCTCCATCGGGCGCCGGTGGTCATAGTCGAGTCGCATACTGGGTTTGTACGGGCGCATCCGGTCGGTCATGGCCAACATTTCGTCAATAAAGGTGTCGGGGATGGTTATACCGCAGGCCGCCGCACCGTGCTGCACCTCAATCATCAGGCTGCGGACCAGTGCCCGGCTGGAGGGGTGGGCCATCAACGCTTCGGTAGTCGTGTCCAGTACCACCGACAATCCGTTGTAAGGGATGTTCCATACCAGTTTCCGCCAACGGGCCTCCGCCAAGTCGGGTGCCCAGACCGTTTCCACGCCGGCATCCGCCAGTTCGTCCAGGAAAGTCCGGCATTTGGTCTCGTCACCGCGGTAAAGGCCGACGGTCAGCCTGCCGTAATCGAGGTGGTGGATGTGGGCGGGTCCTATGCGGTTGCTGCAGATGAATCCCATACCGCCGGCCACCCCGACATGGGCCGGCAACCGGTCGGCCAGATCGGCTTCAATGCCCAGCCCGTTCTGAATCAGCACTACCAGTGAGCCCGGTCGGAGAATGGGTGCGAGCAGTTCGGGCAGCCGGTCGTTGACTGTAGTCTTGAGCGCCACCAGGATGACGTCGCAGGCCGGCATGTCGTGCGTGTCGCGGTAGGCGCGGACGGGACGGATGGAGAAATCCCCGTCCACCGAATCGACCCGCAGCCCCTGGGCAACCGCCGCTTCGTACTCGCTGTGGAACAGGAAATGCACCTCCCGGCCGGCCTGGGCCAGTTTCCCTCCGTAGAAGCCGCCGATGGCACCTGTTCCGATGATGGCGTAATTCATGGTTGAAATTTTTGACAAAGGTACATGAAATTTTCTTATCTTTGTCCGTACAAACCGGGACTTTTATGTCATCATTCATCATTGAGGGCGGTCATCCGCTCAACGGGGAAATCCGTCCGCAGGGTGCCAAGAACGAGGCCCTGCAGATTATATGCGCCACATTGCTCACCGATGCGGAGGTGACCGTGCACAATGTGCCCGACATCGCCGACATCAACCAGCTGATCGATCTGCTGCGGCAAATGGGGGTGAAGGTGGGCTGTCCGTCTGCGGGAACGTACACGTTCCAGGCCGACCGGGTGTCGCTTGATTACCTGCAGTCGGAGGAATATTACCGCAAGAGTGCCGCCTTGCGCGGCTCCATTATGCTGCTTGGGCCGCTGACTGCCCGTTACGGCATGGCCATAGCTCCCAAACCCGGTGGCGACAAAATCGGCCGCCGCCGTCTGGATACGCATTTTGAAGGGATGCGCAAACTCGGTGCCGCATTTACCTATGATCCTGTGCGCCAGCTGTTTCATATTGAAGGCCATCGGTTGAAGGGCTGCTATATGCTGCTCGATGAGGCTTCGGTGACCGGTACGGCCAATATCATCATGACGGCGGTGTTGGCCGAAGGAACCACTACGATCTATAATGCCGCCTGCGAACCTTATGTGCAGCAGTTGTGCAGGATGCTCAACCGCATGGGAGCGAAAATCTCCGGTGTGGGTTCCAATCTGCTTACCATTGAGGGAGTGGAATCCTTGGGCGGATGTGACCATACTGTACTGCCGGATATGATCGAGGTGGGCAGCTTCATCGGTATGGCTGCCATGACCGGTTCCGACCTGACCATCAAGTCGGCGGCGGTGGATCAGTTGGGGATTATTCCCGACAGCTTCCGCAAATTGGGTATCCGGCTGGATATTCAGGGCGATGACATCCATATTCCGGCGCAGCACGGCTATACCATCGAATCCTACATCGACGGCTCCATTATGACGCTTGCCGACGCTCCCTGGCCGGGACTGACGCCCGACCTGCTCAGCGTACTGCTTGTCGTGGCGACCAAAGCGAAGGGCAGTGTGCTCATCCATCAGAAAATGTTTGAGAGCCGCCTGTTCTTTGTGGATAAACTTATCGATATGGGTGCCCAAATCATTCTCTGTGATCCGCACCGCGCCACCATTATCGGTTTGGGCGACAACTTCCACCTGCGTGCCGCCACCATGTCCTCGCCCGACATCCGTGCCGGTATCGCACTGCTTATCGCGGCCATGAGTGCCGAGGGGGTAAGCACCATTCACAATATAGAACAAATCGACCGGGGCTATGAGTGTATCGAAAAGCGGCTCAATGCGCTCGGTGCCTGCATTACACGCCGATGAAAAGGTTCGGTTGGATCATAGGATGCTGTTTGCTGTTGGCGGGTTGCACCGCCGACAAGGGTTATCCGACCGATTTGGCCGAGACGGAGATCGGCCCCTATGTGCGGCTTTTTTTGCAGAAGGCCAAACAGTATGGCAAAAACTACGACGACATTCCATTGAGCTACACCTTCGACGATTTGGAAGGTGACAAAGCCGGTGTGTGCGACATGCGGAGCCACGATCCCATCCAGGTTCGTTTTGATTACGAATACTGGCAGACGCTGGAAGGCCCCGTTGCCGACGATATGAAGGAGAATCTGGTGTTCCACGAATTGGGGCATGGTCTGTGCCGCCGCTATCACGACAACAAGGTGCTCTCCAACGGCGATTGGAAGACCCTTATGTGCGGCGACGAACTGCCCGACGGCCGGGGACCCAGCATCAATTACCGGGGTATGCGCAAGGAGTACTACATCCGCGAACTTTTCACCCAAACCAAGGATGTGCCCGCTTGGAGCACCTATGTGCCGGATTTCAGTACTGCGGAGGAGGAGTGTGTCTTTCCCCGTATCACCGATAAGGAAACGGCCGATTACAAAATTCTTTTTGAGGGTGAAAAATACAAACACCTGGAGTGCACGGTCGGCGAAACGAGTTGTTCCGCCCGCGAAACCTCCGGTCAGGCGGCCAACCTGGTATTGGTACTCCATGGTTGGAGAAGCGATGAGGATTTTTACCTGGAGTCGGATCTTTCCCTTACCGGGGAGGGACCCTTCGGCATGGTGGTCGGCTGTTTGTCCGACAGTGTGCGCGGCGTTCCGATGAACGGTCATTACCTGATGCTTGACGGGAAGGGGCATCTCGATGTCGGTGAAATGAATTGCCCCTATTCCTTTATCGACTTGTATGAGGAGATGGATGATCCCAAGTCGGCCAAACTGGGTATGCGCCGTCATGGCGACACCCTGTTTTACTACCTCAACGACCGCTTTGTTTATTACAACGATCTGGTGGGGCTTCCGCAGGGGGGCGGTTACCTTGCCTTTCAGCTGCCTCCCCGGGCGACGTTGACCATGTCTTCGCTGTCCCTGTATGTACCCAAGGGCGGAACCCGTCGTGCCTGTCGCCCGGAAGTGGTGCCGCAGGAGGCGGTTTGTCTGCCCGAACTGCCCCGCGTATGGAAAAAATAGTCGCCTCTTATATCAACGTCCATCAACTGCTGACATCTTCGGCCTCTGTGCTGGTGGGGGTGAGCGGCGGTCCTGATTCCGTGTGTCTGGCCCTGTTGTTGCAACAACTTGGCTACCGGGTCACGGCGGCCCACTGCAATTTCCAACTACGCGGAGCGGAGTCCGACCGCGATGAGGCCTTCGTCCGCGCATTTGCCGAAAGACATGCCATGCCGCTGACCGTCACGTCGTTCGATACGCACGGATATGCGGCTGCACGGCATTTGTCAATCGAAATGGCGGCGCGCGAGTTGCGCTATGGCTGGTTCGAAAGCGAACGTGAACGTTTGCAGGCCGAGGCGGTGGCGGTGGCGCACCACAGCGATGATGTGGTCGAGACGATGTTGCTCAACCTGATCCGCGGAACGGGTTTGCAGGGGCTGACGGGCATCCGGCCGGTCAACGGAAGGGTGGTGCGGCCGCTGCTGGAGGTGTCGCGCAGGCAGATTCTCGACTACCTTTCGGAAAAGGGGGAAACGTACGTTACCGATTCCACCAATGCCCAGTGCGATTTCACCCGCAACAAGATCCGCCACCGGGTGCTCCCCGTGCTGGAAGAGGTGAATCCCCGCATCCGTGAGGTGCTGTTGACCAACCGCTCCAACTTTGAGGCGGCCGCCCGCATTTACCGTAAAGTGATGGATGAGGCAGTGGCGGCGGTTGCCGAACGCCGGGAGAATACATGCTGCATTGATCTGGCAAAGGTACAGGCTTTTCAGGAGCCCGAAACTTTGCTTTTTGAACTGCTGGCTCCCTACCGGGTGCATCCCGCCGAACTGGCTAAAATCCTACGGATGCCGACTGGCAGCCGTTTCTGCAACAAAGAATTTGATTTCGCGGTGGAGCGTCAGGGACGCGGACCGCGTCTGTTGGTGGTCCGTCCGCGTTAAATGCGTGCCGAACGGTGCTGTAGCATGGCGTCGGCCAGTACGATGGCTGTCATGGCCTCCACCACCGGCAATGCGCGGCGCAGTACCGTGTTGTCGTGCCGTCCGCCCATCCTCAGTTTCACCGCCTCGCCCTGTCGGTTGACGGTGTCCTGTTCGATCGGCAGTGTGGCAATGGGTTTGAACACAACGCGGAAATAGATGTCCTGTCCGTTGCTGATGCCGCCCTGGATGCCGCCCGAGTGATTGGTGCGGGTGGTGATATCGCCGTTCCCGTCGGGGATGAAGGCGTCGTTGAGTTCGCTGCCCTTGGCGGCGGCACCGTCAAAACCGGAGCCGTAGTCGAAGCCTTTGGCGGCGTTGATCGACAGCATGGCGTATGCCAGTTCCGCCTGCAGTTTCCCGAAAACGGGCTCGCCCCAGCCGACCGGTACGCCCGATGCCTGACAGCGGATGATACCGCCCAGCGTCTCTCCGTTTTGTTTGGCCTGCAGAATGGCTTGGTCGATTTGGGTGCGCTCGCCGCCCGCTTCCGTGATTTCCGCCTGAATGGTCAGGCTCGGAAAGCGTTGGCGGAGCACCAGCATGGCAATGGCTCCGCCTACGACGCGTACGGCCGTTTCGCGGGCCGAGGAGCGTCCGCCGCCCCGGTGGTCTCGCAGTCCGTATTTCTGCGTATAGGTGTAGTCGGCATGCGACGGACGGAAGGTGTCTTTGAGCTTGTCGTAGTCGCTGCTGTGCTGGTTGGTATTGCGGATGATGAATCCAATGGGGGTGCCTGTGGTCACTCCGTCCAGAACCCCCGAAAGAATTTCCACGCGGTCCTCCTCCCTGCGGGCTGTGTCGAGCGGTGAGTGCCCGGGGCGGCGCCGGTCCACGAAGGCTTGGATGAAATCCATGTCGAGTGTGACGCCGGCGGGACATCCGTCCACCACGCCGCCGATGGCGGCACCGTGGGATTCGCCGAAATCCGTCAGACGGAAAAGATGTCCAAAGGTATTCATGTGGCTGTTGTTTTATTTGCAATGGCAGGAGCCTTTGCCGTTATGACACTCCTCCTGACCGCAATCTCCGTTTTTACATTCCCCTTGTTTGCAACCGCCGCCTCCGCAACCGCCGCAGCCATGGGGATGCAGTACCTTCTCAATCTCCTGGGCGGTCGCCTCGCGCTTGACCATCACCTTGCCGACAAAGTGCAGGTTCTCGCCGGCCAGCGGATGGTTGAAATCTACGGTGATGTGCTGGTCGCCTACCTTGACGATGGCGGCGTTGTAGCGTTGCCCGTCCTCGCCCATGAGTGCAACCGTGTTGCCTTCGAAAATGGTGCCGGTGTCCAATTTGCCGTCGGTTTCGAAAATCGAACGGTCCAACTCGCGGACTCCCTCGTCCTCGTATTCGCCGTAAGCGTCGGCTGCCGGGATGGTGAAATCGAAGGTGTCGCCGGCCTGCAGCGCCAGCATCTCGCTTTCAAAGCGGTCGAGCGTCATGCCGATGCCGCTGATGAACACGAACGGCTCGTTTTCGGAGGTCTCCTCCATCATTTCCTGTTCTTCTTCTCCGCCCACCCACAATGCGTATTGGACGGCTATATACAAAGGGTTGTTTTCCATACTTTTAAAATTCTGTTGGCAAATATACGAAAAAATTTGTAGATTTGCCGTGCTTTAAAATCTCAACGTATGAAACAAAGATTCTGTACGGCTTTTGTTGTGTTGCTTTTGTCTGTATGCGGACTGTATGCGGCATCCGGCAATGCGTATCAGTTTACCGAGGACATCCGCAATACCATGATGGATGCCTGGACCAACAAGTACTATACTCCTACCCAGTACGGTCACAAGATCAGCGGCGGTTTCTGGAGCGAGGCCGAGAACATGGAAGTGCTCTTGGATGCCTACCAGGCTACCGGCAACCAGAAATACCATACCATGTTCGATGAGGTGTACAGGCATTTCCTGGCCACACAGTGGGAATGGAACTACCAACGGGGCAATTGGATGCCCAACGATTTCAACGACGATATCATGTGGATCTCCATTGCCTGCATCCGCGCCTATATGCTGTTCGGCACGCAGGAGTATTACGAACGCGCCGTCTATCACTTCAACGAAACCTACAACCGCGCGCTTACCGACCAGGGGCTCATGGTCTGGCGGCAGTGGTACAACGGCATCACGCCCTCTACGTCGGGTTCCAATTCCTGCATCTGCGGACCGACCGAAGTGTGTGCCTGCTACCTGGGGCTGGTGACGGGCGATGAAACCTATTTTACGAAAGCCCGGAACCTGTACGCCGCCCAGCGCGATTACCTGTATAACCCGGAAACGGGCGAGGTGTTCGACAGTTTCAGCCGCGACCAGAACGATTTGAACAACCGTTCCAAGTTCAGTTACAACTATTGGGTATCGACTTACAACCAGGGTACGTTCCTGGGAGCCGCCTGCATGCTCTTCAACCACTACGGCGACAGTCTTTACTACCACGATGCCGTCAAAATCATGGACTGCTGCATCAACCGCTTGAGCAATCAGGACGGTTGTGTGAATGTCTGCGGCACGAATGGCAGCGATTTGGACGGTTTCAAGGGCATCCTGATGCGTTATGCCCGCCGCTTCATCATTGACCTGAAACGCCCCGACTACCTGTGGTGGATGCAGAAGAACTGTATGGGTGCCTACAACCACCGCCGCCTTTCCGATGGCATCATCTGGACGGCTTGGTGGGCGCAGACCGAGGATGGTGTGGATTACTCGGCGTTTGGCGCCGGTACGGCCGCTTCCCTGGCGGTTAATACCTATGTGGACAATGACCGGATCATCAAGAACGGCTTCGGCCGCTTGGAAGCGGAGCATTTCGACTACCTCAACCGCGTGGGTACGGAATACAGCGGCTACGAAGGGTCGCGGGTGTTGAGCGGCATACAGAACGGGTACTATACGGTTTACAACAATGTTGATTTTGGAACCAACCGGGCCGACCGGATCACCGTCCGCTATGCCTCGATCGATGCCCAAGGCCGCATTGAGGTGCGTCTGAATACGCCCGACGGCGAATTGCTCGGTACGGTGAACCTGAACAACACCGGTGCTTGGGAGAACTATCAGACCCTTACAGCCGAGTTGAACACACCGGTGTCGGGTATGCGCAACATCTGTCTGGTGTACAAGACCGACGCCTCGTATGTATGCAACCTCAACTGGCTGCAGTTCTCGGCTTCCTCGTACCTGTACAATGATATTACGGACAACGGCGGTACGCTGACCTCCTCCCATGCGGCCAGCTATGCCAACGAAGGGTTAGACAAGCTGACGGATAATTCGGCCGACACGAAGTTCTACAGCTACGTGGGCAACAATCCGGGCACGTTGTGGTTCCAGTACGAATCGCCCCGTCCGGTGCGTCCGCGGGGCTACGGCGTATGCTCGGCCAACGACGCCGCCGACCGCGATCCCCGGGCATGGACGTTCCAAGCCTCCAACGACGGGGTCAATTGGACGGTGCTC
>JAGDAS010000080.1 GCA_017959385.1 Paludibacteraceae bacterium | reverse complement strand
TCGTCGGTAAGCATTGAGGAGAACGACACCAAGACGCCGGTCAACTATGTGCTGCCGCCCGGTGTTTCGCGCGAGTTGGATCCGAGCCAGCAGCAGGTGCGCCAGGAGAACGAGCAGTCCATGACCCTGAAGGTCATTAACCTGCATCCGAAAGACGCCCGCGCGGTTTATAAGAAGTTGGGCGGTTACGACATGCGTCAGTACGGACGCATCCAATTGTTCACCCACGCCGAGGCGCTGCCCGATGATGTGACCGACCTGCGCGACAATGATTTGACGGTGTTCATCCGCCTGGGATCCGATTACAAGAGCAATTATTACGAATACGAGGTGCCCCTGAAGGTGACACAGCCTGGCTTGTATTCCAACAATACGACAGCCGACCGCCGGGAGGTATGGCCGGACCAGAACCTGATGGATTTCCCGCTCTCCCTGCTGACCGACCTAAAGACGGCGCGCAATACCGAGAAGGTACGCAGCGGATCGTCGGTGTCCAATGCCACCGTATATTCAACGGTCGATCCGGAGCATCCGACCAACAAGGTGAGCATTGTCGGCAATCCGACGCTGGGCGATGTCGAGGTGGTGATGATCGGTGTGCGCAACGCGTCCAAATCCATTCAATCCGGTGAGATCTGGGTGGATGAACTGCTGCTGACCGACTTTGACCAAAACGGAGGTGTGGCGGCCATTGCCAGCATGGATCTGGCGCTCTCCGATTTTATTACGCTCAATGCCTCCGGACGGGTTGAGACCATCGGTTTCGGCGGCATCGAGGATCAGGTTTCGGAACGCCGTCAGGAGGATTACTACCAATACAGTGTCAATGCCGGCGTCGATCTGGGCAAATTATTCCCCGAAAAGGCCAATGTGGTCATGCCGGTGCGCTACTCCATGTCGCAGGAGATTTCCAATCCCAAATACAATCCGATCGACAAGGACATCCTCCTGTCCGAGTCGCTGGCTGCCGCGGCCTCGCGCGCCGAGCGCGATTCCATCCGCAATATGACGCAGGACCGCAGCCTCAATCAGAGCCTCTCCATTCCGAGCATCCGGGTCGGCATTGTCGGGAAGGACGGCCCCCGCCCCTGGGATCCCGCCAACTTCACCATCGGCGGCTCCTATTCGCAGACGGAGTCGCAGGATCCGAACACCGCCCGTGAGATTGTCCAGTACAGCAATGCCTTCGGAAGTTACGAGTTCTCTTGGACACCCAAACCGGTTGAGCCTTTCGGAAAAATCAAGGCGCTGCGGCGGTCGAAAAACTGGAAGTGGATCGCCGACTGGGGCTTCAACTATGCGCCGAAGCAGTTTTCCTACAAGACCAGTTTCACGCGCAACTACTACGAGTTGCAGCAACGCGACTATGCCGATTTGTCGCTGCAGATGGATCCCACCTTCCAGAAGGATTTCCGGTGGAACAACGATTTTGACATTGCCTGGGATATCACCAAGAACATCAAACTGTCGCTGACGATCTCCAAGGAAGCCCGTATAACGGAAAACGAGGGCGGAGTGAACAAGTGGCTGTATCCCGATGAGTACGAGGCCTGGAAGGATTCGGTATGGGGCAGCCTGCGCCATTTGGGCAGCCCCATGGATTACCATCACGAATACATGGCTTCCTGGGCAGTTCCGTTCAGCAAGATTCCGTTCCTCAACTGGCTTTCGGCCAATGTCAAATATACCGGCACCTATTCGTGGCTGTACGGCAACGAGACGATTTACAATACGGCCAACAGTACGGGTGTATGGCAGGGCGATGCCAAAATCAATTTTGAGACACTCTACAACAAGTCGGCTTATGCCAAGAACGTGAACCGCAAGTATGGGTCCTCCCGCGGCAATAACCGAACCTCTTCGAGCAGGAAGCCCAAATCGTTCTCCCAGAGCTATCAGGTACAAAAAGGCGATACTGTCACCGTCCGTCACCGTTTGAACAACAAGACCCTGCAGGTGTCGGCCACCCGCAACGGGAAAAAGATGCGTCTGCGCTACAAAACAATTGACAACAACACCTTTTCCTTCGTTGCCAAGGAGGCCGGCGACATTGCTGTGCAAGTCAGCACGGGTGGAGGTGAGGTGCCGTCGCATCCGGTGGGTGACTTCGCCGCCCGCTTCGGTATGATGCTGCGCAACGTTTCGGCCAACTATTCCCGGACGGACGGAACCGTGCTGCCCGGTTTCAAACCTACGGTAACGGTGTTCGGTCTGACCAAATACAATGGCGAGGTGGCCCCCGGCGGCAAGTTTATATTCGGCGGGCAGGAGGATGATTTCCTGGAACGCGCCCTGCGCAATGGCTGGCTGGAGACTTCGTCGGCCATTTTCAACCCGGCGCAGTTCATCCACAGCGAGACATTCAAAGCAACGGCATTGGTTGAACCTTTCCCCGGATTCAAAATCAATCTGGCCGTTGACCGGCAGTATGTCAGCAACCGGGGTGTGCAGTTTACCTCCGACGAACGTCTCTCGACGCTCGACGGCAGCCTGTCCATGAGCTACATTGCCATTGGTACATCGTTTGCACGGATGAACAAGTCGGGTGAGTACAAATCCGAACTGTTCGACCGCTTCCTGGCCAACCGGGAGGTGATTAAAACGAGCCTGCAGGAGCAGTACAGTCCTACTTTGCCCTATCAACTCAATTCCGACGATGTGTTGGTACCGGCTTTCCTGGCCGCTTATTCCGGCCGCGATGTCAACAAGGTGAAGACCAAGGCGATTCCTGCATTCTGGTCGTTCCTGCCCAACTGGCAAGTG
>JAGDAS010000079.1 GCA_017959385.1 Paludibacteraceae bacterium | reverse complement strand
TGTCCGAATTGTTCGCAAGCTTGTCAACGTCGTGTCGCAGAATGACGAACTTTTCGGGAAGCGCCTCCCCCGCCCCCGTTTTACGAAAGTACTGCTCCATCGTCAAAAAACCGTATCCGGCCTTTTGCAGACAGCCGAGCAGCGCCTCGTACCTTCGGAGCGTGAAGTCGCGCATACCGCAGTGTGATTAGAAGCTGAACTTGAACATCATCTCGACACGATGATCACCCACATAGTGCAAACCGCTCAGGTAGCGGGCCGTTTGGGTGTCGAAGCCCTTGGATTTGTCGCCGTACTGTACCGCCGTATAGTGGTACTGCAGCGCCAGCGTGAACTTGCCGATGTTGTATCGCACCGACGGAACAATGCGGTACATCCGGTTCATGTTGATGAAGCCGTTGCTGTTGAAATAGACCTCCTTGGCCGAAGTCACCTCCTTGCTGGAGCCGAGGTTCTCAATGTAGCCCAGGAAGAGGCCTCCCTGCCACTTTTTGCCGTACAGGATGCTTAACCAGGTCGAGGAGCAGTGCAGCGGCGTGTAGTCGTAGTGGCCGTCGGCATAGTCCTTTTTGGTGACACCGTACCCGCTCATCATGTAGATGTGTTCGCCCCCCGACGAATACGGAACCGATTTGGCGCGGATGGCCAGGTTGCCATGTACATAACCTACATAGATGCAGGGATTTATGGCCGTAATGCGATCGCTCACCGGTACTGTGATACTGTCGGCGTTCATACCGTTGCGGCGGGGTTTGATGCTGACCAGGTCGGCACCGAGGTTGAACTCCCAGCCGTTTTGGCGGAAGCCGAAGCCGATAAAGGCCTCCGGCGTGCAGGCGTATTTCATGTAATTGACCGAATTGCCTTCCGGACCGGTGCAGAGGTACTGCATCTGCCAGATGAGCGATGCCGTCAGGGTGAAGCGTTTGTCAAACGTAGTGGTGAGCGTGATTTGCGGGGAGCGGTTGTAGGCGTTGAAGGGAGCGCCGTAGTTGAAACTGATGTCGTCGGGCGAGCCGGTCGAGATGGGATGCCAGTTCTGACCCATCAGAAGCTGCACTTTGGCGTATTTGCCGCCGGCAATGGCGAGCGAATCCCAGGCCATGGTGGCGTAGGCGTGGCGCAGACGCAGCGTGGCGGTGGTGCCGTTGAGGCAGAAGAAGTCGCCTTCGATTTTGGCGCCGAACTGGGTGCGTCCCACCCGGTAATCCTTCACATCCAGTCCCAAACGGGTGGTAATGGCCAGGTAGCGCAGCGAAATCTGGTCGTTCAGATCCTTCGATTCGTCTTCGTTCCATTCAATGTCCTTGGGCAGGTAGTAGAATTCGTCGAGCGTGCCGGCTTTGCTCTCGCGGGTGTCGAACGACAGGTAGTCGCGCACAAAACCGTACAGTTTGAAGTGTTGTTTCAGATGTTCTTTAACTTGCTCTTTCTTAGCCTCTTTGGGGGCAACAGGAGTCTCTTGCACCGCTGTGAGGTTCGCTTGATTGGCCTGCATCGCACCCAGCGACAGGCAGCAGGTTCCAACCAGCATCAGGAAACGTTTCATATTCATGTGTTTTTTGATTTTTCCAAAATGTCCGCAAAGGTAATCAATTCTACTGACGCGCAGGTGAATAGGACCGTTTTTTTTATTGACAATCCGGCTACGCTCCGGAAGTCCGGCGCAACAGACGCATCAACCCTATGCCCAAGCAGCCGATGTAGTAAAGCAACGGCTTGTGTATGAGCAGATAACGCCCGTACTCCACCGTTCTTCCGCCAAATCGCTGTTTAAAGTCACGCACGCCGTAGGCAATTCCCGGTCGCCCGGCACCCATGGTGTCGAACAGCGGAATCCCCTCCTCCACGGCGTTCTGCATGGTTTGCCAGTACAGAGCCGATGAAATGCCGTGGTCGGGATAGCGGGCGTCGTGCGCGGCTACATAGTAGTCGTACACCACGCGGCCCGGGAGTACGGTCTGCAGCATTCCCCCGACCAGTTCAGTCCCTTTGTATGCCAGCAGGAAGCGTCCCAACTTTTTCCGGTACAGGGCCGGGAAGAAGGCCTCGTGCGGTACCGGCTTGCCCACTTTGCGGCGGTAGTGGTCGGAGAGCAGCCGGTAGAACTGAAGCACTTCGCCCTCCGTGGCGGCATAGCGCAGCTCCAAGCCGGTCAGGGCGGCGGCTTTCAGGCTGCGGCGCCGGTTGGCGTCCATCCGTTCGAGCATGGCGGCGCGGCTGTCGCAGTCAATGAGCACGTTCAAGTGCCCCCTGTATTTGAAACCTTTACTTTCAAATACCTTACGGAAAATGCTGTAATCGTGCTCGTTACGTATTTCTGTGTAAATGGTGTCGGAGGTGGCTTTCCGCAACTTTCCGAGCAGTTGCTCCACTTCGTTTTCCGTTACATCCTCCACCCATTCCGGGCCGCCTTGCACAATGGCGCGGCGCGAAAACCACCCTTTCCAGCCGGATTCCCGGCAGATGTATCCCTGCACGCGTGCCACCATACGTTCGCCGCGTGTTACGGACACTTCAAACGGGCGCATGCCGGGCACTTCGGCATAGACCGCCAGCATTTCCGGTTGCTGAAAGAAGGACGTGGGTTGTAATACGCTCATTTTACCCAGCAATTGACGATCCGTTCGGCGGCGTGTCCGTCCCATAGCGGCGGAACACTCCCCTTTTTCCATTGTCCGTCCAGCAGGTGTTGCAGGGCCGGCCCGATGGCGGCCGGGTCGGTACCCACCAGCTCGTTGGTGCCCAGGGTGCAGGTTTCGGGCCGCTCGGTATTGTCGCGCAGGGTCAGGCAGGGCACACCCAGCACGGTGGTTTCTTCGGTGATGCCCCCGCTGTCGGTGACCACGCCCAGGGCCCGCTGGGTCAGGTAGTTGAACTCCAGGTAGCCCAGAGGCTCCACAATATGCAGATTGGGGGCACTGATGCCCGTTTGGGCAAAGATGCGGGCTGTGCGCGGGTGCATCGGAAACACGATCGGAAGGCCGCGGCTGTGGTCGATGATGGCTTGCAGCTGTGCAGCCAGATGGCTGCTGTCATCCACATTGGCCGGCCGGTGCAGGGTGACGAGCAAAAAGCGGCGCTCTTCGAGGCCCAACCGGTCGTAGAATGCGGGTTTGCGCAACCGGTGGAGGTTGGCCAGCAGCGTGTCGATCATCACATTGCCCACCAGGTGGATCTGCTGGTCGCGGGCGCCCGTTTTACGCAGGTTCTCCCCTGCCCACGCACTGGTGGTAAAGTATTCGTCGGCCAGCGTGTCGGTTACCATACGGTTGATTTCTTCGGGCATGCTGAGGTCGAACGAGCGGATGCCGGCTTCGACGTGGGCCACGCGTACGCTCGATTTTTTGGCCACTATGCTGCACGCCATGGTGCTGGTTACGTCGCCCACCACTACCACGAGGTCGGTCGGATGTGCGGCCAAATCGCGCTCAAAGGCTGTCATAATGGCGGCGGTCTGCTCTGCCTGGCTGCCTCCTCCGCACCCCAGGTTGACATCGGGCTCGGGAATGCCGAGTTCGTCGAAGAAGGTCTGGCTCATCTGCCGGTCGTAGTGCTGGCCGGTGTGTACCAGGCGGTACCGCAGGCCGGCGCCACCGGCCACCGCCTGCTCGATCGCCCGGATAATGGGCGCTATCTTCATGAAGTTGGGCCGGGCCCCTGCTATGAGTGTGATGTGTGGCATGGTGGCTTGATTACGAATTTTTCGTTACGAAATTTTCGTAACGCAATTTACGCAAAATACTTGAATGGTACGTCATGGTTGCGAGGTTATTTTGTCTTTCAGTTCATGAATAATCGAAGTTCCTTTTTTTCTGGCGATTTTCACCCATTCTCCTGCCTTCAGCATATCTTCTTCGGTCGGATTGCCCTGCCCCAGCACCGATGTGGCGTGCTCGCCATGGTAGCCTTCGGCAAAGGGTAGCAAATCATAGGCAGGTGCCAACCGCCACTGCCCTTCGTCGCAGATGTAACTGAAGTTTTTGGCATGGTCGTCCTTGTTTCCAATCAACACATTGAAAACCATTCGCTTGAACATCTGCTCCACTTCGTGTTGCGACCGGGTCAGGTAACCGGTCAGTTGAAGCAGTGTTTTGTAATCCGTCATGGGTGGATTGATCGAAACGGAAAGCAATGCGGCCGCGGTAGCAACGTGCAGGCGGCGTCCCTTGCTGTCGATATCAAAGCGGCGCGAGGCAAAGTACTTGCCGTTAATCAATTTTATGGTAGGAATGTCAATGCCGCAATGTTCTGCCAACTGCATGTACCGGAATTCGGTTTGACCGATGTCTTTGGGGTCGTAGGTGTGTCGGAATTTGACCACCCAGTCTCCATCCCGGTCGTGCATCAGGCACTTGGGGCGGCAGCCGCCCGAATTGCCACTGTGAAAATATAGCACGTCCGCGTCCTCACTTGATTTCTCGGAAAGGATTTCCAAGGCCAGATGCTGCATCCGGTCCAAATCGGGGGTGGACACAGGCGTTCCCATATGGGTTTCGGGGACATAGGACAACGCGCCCATTCCCGATTTTCCTACGATGCTCAGGCGTTGCAACGGGTTCAGGGTAAATTCGTTGACACCATGCGCTCTCAGCACACGGTTGAGCAGGTAACGGCCGTATCCGTCGGGCAAACTGTCCTCGAAAATGCCAAAGTTTCCGTAAAAGGGACTGCGCGGAGCGACAAACACCTCCGGTTTCAATGGCAAATTGACGGGTGATATGGAAAAGCCGTCGCTGAGCCATTGTTTGTCGTATTGAAAGACAACCACGCTGTCGTCGTGTGACATCATCATGCTACCCACCACGCGGTCGCGGTAGAGCACGGTCAGCTTGTCAATTTGTTTTAGTACGTCCACGTTGGCGGTTTTTGTTTGCTTTTATGGTTTCTAATTCTGACAATGTTTGGTAATGCGGCTCGGCCATGAGTTGATTCAGCTCACCGGCATATCCCAATGCGATGACCAGTGAAACGAACTGCCGCATCGAAATAAGGTGCTGTTGCTCGAATTTGGCAATGGTGGCTGTCGGTACTCCCGACAAATCCGACAAGGCTTTGCGCGACAGACCTTTTTCCAATCTGCGTTGTTTTACCCGTTCGGCCAATGTGGCTGATATGCTCGAGGACGAAGTTTCCTCAAAGGGATAGATGTTATTGCTACTATAATAGTTGTTATCCATCTTTTGGGTACTTATTTACTACTATTGTAGTTGCAAAGATAAGTGTTTTTGTTCGGTTTTCAAACTTTTTGCCGGTCTTTCAGCCAGAACTCGCCTTTGGTCAGCCAGCTGATGCCGAAGAAGCTGAGGGCGACGGCTTCGACCCAAAAGATTTTGTGCGGGATGTCGACGGGCACGGCCAGCACGATCATCGACAGCACCATGCCAATGGCGCAGATGCGGTACACCAGGTTGCGTTTTTTCTTTTCGGGGGTCGGCTGGTCGTCGCCCAGGGTGAACAAAAAGAAGGAGTTGACGGCCAGCAGCACAAAGAAGGCGATGGCTGCTCCGTTGTGGATGTATCCGTTGATGGCCACGGGGGTCTGGAAGTACCCTGCCACGCGGTCGATTCCCGCGGCTTGGAACACGCCGTTGGAGTCGCTGCACGGAAACAGTACGATGAGCAGGCCGCACACGCCGCTGAGTGTGGTGACGAGCCGGTCGCGCCAGTCGTAGCCTACGTAGGTGATGAGTACGATGGCGGCTGCGGTCAGGATCATCGGCAGTACGGGGGTAACGTAGTAGGTGATGGACATGGAGTTGGGAAAGGCGTCGGTGAGCGGCAGGCTTTGACTCCGGTAAATGACGTAGTAGCCCAGCAGGCAGAACCAGGGCAGGATCATGCCGAGCAGCCCGATGATGTTGCGGATGCGTTTCATCCATAATTCGTTGGTGTACATGGTGGTTGGTGGAAATGTGTTATGGTTTTAAAATTTCGTCAAAGATGGCCAATACCTGTTCCAGTACGGCTTGGCTTCGCCGGGTTGAGTCGTTTGTTTGGCGCCGGGCGCTATCGACGTACGCTTTGATGGCCTTCGGGTCACGCGATTTGAATTCGATTCCCATGCGTTGCATTTCTTCGTCCACACTCAAAAAGACTTCGCTCGGAAAGAAGCTGACGGCGGGCACGCCCAGCAGGGCGGCTTCGCGGGCAAAGGTTCCGGCGCCGGTCAGCATGGCCTTGGTGTGGTAGCATACGTCCAGTCCGCTGAGCGGATGTGGCGGGTACCATACGTTGGGATAGCCTTGAGCGTATTGTTTTTCTTCTTCGTAGCGTGGCAAAAACAGGATGTTTTCGTCTTTGAAGGCTTCGAACAGTTGCGGCACGATGGTGGTGCTGTCTTTGGGCACATACGAGGCTTTCAGGTTTTCGGGCCGGATGGTGATGAAGTCATCAAACGGCAATTGCTCCATAAAGTGTTCATCGGGCTGGTATCCGGCGATGTAGATATCTTCTTTGAATCCGTCGAAGGTCTTGATCTGATGGTCTTTGATGTGGTATTTCTTTTGAATACGGTCGTACTTGAAGTAATACGGA
>JAGDAS010000078.1 GCA_017959385.1 Paludibacteraceae bacterium | reverse complement strand
TCTCGTATTTCCTAAGTGCAAAGGTAATTGGCGTAGATATGTTATCCATTGATTTGCCGAAATACGGAAGAATCATCCAATTTCTTGGGATTTGTATTATGTAATGTTCTAAATAGAGTTTTGCATTATGAACGGATTGGAATATTATTCCAAAAGGTTACCGGTAAAAGAAAGCCCTCCCGGAAAATACCGGGAGGGCTTTCTTTTATGGGGAATAAATTTTTATCCCTCGGTCAACTGTCCGTCTTCGACACGGAGCGTGCGGGCGGGGAATTCGTTGAGCCAGCGGGTGTTGTGCGTTGACATGAGAATGGTGGTGCCGCTTTCGCTGCAGATGGTGTGCAGCAGCTCCACAATGCGTTGGCCGGTTTCAGGATCCAGATTGCCCGTAGGTTCGTCGGCCAGAATGAGTTTGGGTTCGTTGAGCAATGCGCGTGCAATGACAATACGTTGTTGCTCGCCCCCCGACAACTCGTGGGGCATCTTGTATCCCTTGGAGCCCATACCCACCTGGTGCAGTACTTCGTCAATCCGCTGCGTCATGGCTTGTTTGTCCTTCCAGCCCGTGGCGCCCAGCACAAACTTCAGGTTGTCTGTCACGCTACGGTCGGTCAGCAGTTGGAAATCCTGGAATACAATGCCCATCTGGCGCCGCAGATAGGGGATGTCGCGGTTGCGGATGCGGAGCAGGTCGTAATCCAACACCGTCGCCTCGTCGCCCTCCAACGGCAGTTCGGCGTATAAGGTCTTGAGCAGCGAACTTTTGCCGCTTCCAACCTTGCCGGTCAGATAAATGTATTCCGAAGGATGCACTTCGAAAGTGACCCCCTTCAGCACCACCTGCTCCTGTTGGCAGATTTCAACATTGCGGAACGAAATCAAGGCACTGCTCATAAGGATTTAATGTTGATGCGGATAGTCTTTTTTGCTGACATTGTGACGCTTTTTGAGGTCGTCGGTAATGTCTTCAATACGCAGTCCTTTGGAGGTGAGCAGAACGATGAGGTGGTAGAGCAGGTCGGAGGCTTCGTAAATCAGGCGGTCGTTGTTGCCGGCCATGGCCTCGATAACGGTTTCAACCGCCTCTTCGCCCACTTTCTGCGCCATGCGTCCCGTGCCGTCCTTGAACAGCGAGGTGGTGTAGCTGCCCTCCGGCATTTCTTCGTGGCGTTTGTTGATGAAATTCTGCAGGTCGGACAGGAAGAAAATGGAGTTGTCCTGATTTTTTTCTCCCCAGCAGGTGTCGGTACCGGTGTGGCATACCGGACCGTCGGGATGCACTTTAACCAACAGCGTGTCGTTGTCGCAATCCGCGGCCATCGAAACCAAATGCAGGTAGTTGCCGCTCGTTTCGCCCTTGGTCCAAAGGCAGTTGCGACTGCGGCTGTAAAAGGTGACCAGTCCGCTTTCCTGAGTTTTCTTGAATGCTTCTTCGTTCATGTAACCCAGCATCAACACCTTGTTGGTGTCGGCGTCTTGAACGATGGCGGGAATCAAACCGCCTTGTTTTGCAAAGTCCAAATTCATCTTACGCAGATATTTTGTTTTCTTAAATAATCTTTGAGTTCGTCTATCTTGATTTCTCCGAAATGGAATACGCTGGCGGCCAGGGCGGCGTCGGCGTGGCCCAGTGTGAAAGCATCGCGGAAATCCACCATCCGGCCGGCTCCGCCCGAGGCGATGACCGGAATGCTCAGTTCGTCGTGCAGGCGGGCAAGGGCTTCGTTGGCATAGCCGCATTTGACGCCGTCGTGGTTCATGCTGGTGAACAGAATCTCACCGGCACCGCGTTCCTGAGCCTCGTGGGCCCATTCAAAGAGTTTGCGTCCGGTCGGGATATGACCGCCGGCCACGTAGCAGGTCCAGTCGCCCGGGGCCTCTTCTTTTGCGTCGATGGCGCAAACGCAGACCTGGCTGCCGAAATTCCCCGCGATGTCGCTGATGAGCTGCGGATTCTTGAGCGCCGCCGAGTTGACCGACACTTTGTCGGCACCGGCTCCCAGCATAGTCGCCACGTCTTTGAGTTCGTTGATACCGCCGCCGACGGTAAACGGAATGCTGACACCGGCGGCGATGCGGCGCACCACATCGACAAAGGTCTTGCGGCCTTCAAAGGTAGCGGTGATGTCGAGAAACACCAATTCGTCGGCTCCGGCTTCGCTGTACTGGCGGCCCAGTTCCACTGGGTCACCCGCGTTGCGGAAGTTGACAAAGTTGACGCCTTTGACGGTCATGCCGTCCTTGACATCGAGGCAGGGTATGATGCGTTTGGCTAACATGTCGGAAGAGGTTTGCTGTTCACAATGGCGTTTCCCAATTCTTTGAGGCTGATGCGGCCTTCGTAGATCGCTTTGCCGAAAATGACGGCGGGGACACCGGCGGCGTCGAGGCTGCGGATGTCGTCCATCGAACTCACACCGCCGCTGGCGATGAGGTAAAGGTCGGGATGCGCTGTCAGAATCCGTTGGTACAATTCGGTTGAAGGGCCTTGCAGCATGCCGTCTTTGGCAATATCGGTGCAGATGGTTTGTGTAACCCCTTTCTTTCTGTAATCGCTCAAGAAGTCCATCAGTTCCACTTCACTGCCTTCCTGCCAGCCGTTGAGGGCGATTTTACCGTTCTTGGCATCGGATCCGAGGATGATTTTGGCGGCACCGTAGGTCTGCAGCCAGCGCAGAAAAACCTCGGGTTGCTTGACGGCGATGGAACCGCCGGTAATCATCGACGCGCCGCATTCAAAGGCGATGCGCAGGTCGTCGTCGCTCTTGAGGCCGCCGCCGAAATCGATGGTCAGGCCGGTGCCGGTGGCGATTTGCTCCAACACGCGGTGGTTGACAATGTGCTGCGCTTTGGCTCCGTCCAGATCCACCAGATGCAGCCGCTTTACGCCATGGTCTTCAAAGGCCTTGGCCACTTCGAGCGGATGGGTGTTGTACACCTTCTTGGTGTCGTAGTCACCCTTCGAAAGGCGGACGCACTGTCCGTTGATGATGTCTATGGCGGGGATCAGTTCAATCATAAGCGTATGAATTCATTCAGGATACGGCTGCCGATGTCCCCGCTCTTTTCGGGATGGAATTGGGTGGCATGGAAATTGTCCTTGTGCAGGGCGGCGCTGAAGGGGGTCGGATAGTCGCAGACGGCCGCAGTATGGTCGCATAGGGGCACATAGTAGCTGTGCACGAAATAGACGAAGTCATTTTCGCGGGTGGAGGCGAACAGGGGCGATTGGAGCCTGTATATCTGATTCCATCCCATGTGCGGAATCTTGAGTCCGGGCTGCGGTTCGAAGCGTTTGACCTCCGTGTCGAAAATGCCCAGACAGTCCACGCCGCCTTCGTGGCTGTAACGGCACATCAGCTGCATCCCCAGACAGATGCCCAGCACCGGTTGCTTAAGGCTGAGAATGGTGCGGTCCAACCCCTTGGCCTGCAGATAGGCCATCGTGGTCGAAGCTTCCCCTACACCGGGGAATATCACCTTGTCGGCCGCATGCAGTGTTTCGACGTCGTCGGTAACGAGGGGTTCCACCCCCAGGCGGCGCAGGGCATGCACGACCGAATAGATGTTGCCGGCGTTGTATTTGACGATGGCGATCATCCGAATACGATGGTTTTGTTTTTGTAAGCCAGAATCTTGCGGTCAATGTGTTTTTCCACAGCGCGGGAGAGGACGATCTTCTCCAACTCCTGTCCCTTGCGCAGCAGATCGCCCACACTGTCCTTGTGGGAAATGCGGACCACATCCTGCTCGATGATCGGGCCGGCATCCAACTCCTCCGTCACGTAATGGCTAGTGGCGCCGATAATCTTCACGCCGCGTTCGTAGGCTGCGTGGTAGGGCTTGGCTCCGACAAAGGCCGGCAGGAAGGAGTGGTGGATGTTGATGATCTTGTTGGGATAGGCTTGGATCATTTCCGGTGTGATGATCTGCATGTAGCGGGCCAGTACGCAGAAGGTGATCTCGTTGCGCTTGAGCAGTTCCAGCTCGGCGGCCGTCTGCATGTCCTTGTTCTCCGGCGTAATGGGGAAACAATAGAAGGGGATGCCGAATTTTTTGGCAATGGGTTCCAATTCCTCATGATTGCTGATAATCAGCGGAATCTCCACTTCCCAATCGCCCGCCTCATAATGGGCCAACAGGTCGTACAGGCAGTGCGAAAGCTTGGAAACGAAGATGGCCATACGCGGTTTTTGGGCACGGAAATAGATATTGAACTCCATTTCGTATTTGCTGGCCAGCAGGGTGGCGAAGTACTCGCGCACCTTGTCCCGCGGAATCAGGAATCCGTTCAAGTCCCATTCCACCCGCATGAAGAAGACGTCGTGGGTGGAATGTTGGTCCAAGTAAAGGATGTTGCCTTTGTTGATGTTGATGAATTCGGTTACAGCCGCCAGAATACCCTGCTTGTCGGGGCAGTGCAGCAGCAGAATGGCCGTATCTTTGTTCTCTTTTTTCATACCTTATTGCTTGTAACTCGCAAAGATAGGCTTTTTTTGTCGTTCTTGGGGTATGATTTGCGATTTTTTATGCTATATTTGTATAGGAATGTTTCCCGCTAAAACCACATTGTTATGTATGCACCATCAGAACTGATCATCAATGCCGACGGCAGTGCCTTTCATCTGCATCTCAAACCGGAACAGCTGGCGGACCGGATCATCCTGGTCGGCGATCAGAACCGGGTCGATATGGTGGCCTCCCGTTTCGATCAGATTGAATGTACGGTTCAGAACCGGGAGTTCCGTACCATTACCGGAACCAAGGGGGGCAAACGAATCAGTTGTGTCTCCACCGGCATCGGCACCGACAATATCGACATTGTACTGACCGAATTGGATGCGCTGGCCAATATCGATTTCGCCACGCGCGAGGACCGTCCGTCCTTTCGTCGTCTGCAGTTGGTCCGTATCGGAACCTGCGGCGGTATGCAGCCCGAAACGCCGGAAGGGACGTATGCCGCATCGGCGGTTTCCATCGGGTTTGACGGCCTGCTCAACTACTATGCCGGACGCGACCGTGTCTGCGACGCCGGTTTCGAACAGGCTTTTGTGGAACAGACCGGCTACAGCCCCCGTTTCGCCGCGCCGTATTGTGTGCATGCCTCCGCCTCCCTGCTCGAACGTATTGCCGGTACCGATATGGTACGCGGCGCCACCATATCCGCTCCGGGATTCTACGGACCGCAGGGAAGACAGATCCGTCTGCCGTTGGCCGATCCGCAGCTCAACGACAAAATCCGCGCATTTTCCTACCAGGGAATGAAAATCAACAATTTCGAAATGGAGGGGTCCGCCATTGCCGGTTTGTCCGCCCTGTTAGGGCATGAGGCACTGACCGTCTGCCTGGTGATCGCCAATCGTTACGGCCGGCGTTTCATAGGCGACTATTCCACGAAGATGGAGGAACTGGTCAGCTTGGTGACGGACCGCCTTTAGCGGGGTTGTTGTAGCGCAGGTAGTCGATGATCACCACCAGATCCATTTCTGAAAACGGCAATCCGCTCATGCGCAGCTCCTCCTCCAAATCCTCCCGCTTGCAGGCCTGGGCGTAATGTCCGACGGCCGCTTTCCTGTCTTGCAGCATCCAGCAGCAATGCCCGAGGTAGAGATGGTAGTCGTCCGAAGTCTCCACCTTGTCGGGGAACAGGTATTCCAGTTTGTAGAACAATTCCCGCGCTGTTTCGAAGTGTCCCAGTTTCACCTCGCATACCGCTTTGGGCAGCAGGTAGCGCCAGTGGTTGGGATGGGCGGCGTCGAGTGTGTCGTAGAGCGCCAGCGCCTCCTCGGACCGGCCCTCCTTGAGCAGGCAGGCGGCCAGCCGGAACTGTGTCCAGGCATCGTCCGGCTCAATCAACTCGGCCTTCCGGTAGTAGTCAACCGCCTGGGTGTACAGGCCGTTTCTTTGGCAGCAGTAACCCACCTTCCGGCAAATGCCGGCATCGGGCGGTCCCAATTCCTCCAATTTGGTGTAAGCCGAAACGGCGTATTCCGTAAATCCGTGTTTGAGCAGGTAGTCGGCCCATGGAAGTAGGAATTCTCCGCCAGGGTTGAGCAACCGGAACAGCGGGCTTTTGTGAAAATCAAACCGCAGTTGGAAGACATTGGTGATTTTGTCGTGACCCGGATACAGGTGGCAGAAACGGTATAGGTCCTGAATGTAACGGTTGGTCAGGGCGTCGCGCGAGGTGGTCGTCTGCATATCCTTGATCTGCTCGGTCTCCGCCTGCAGTTGCGCCGCCAGCTGCTTGCGCAGTTGGATCGGAATCTGGGCGATGTTGAGGTAAAAGGAATATTTATCCGAGTCGCACATAACATCGTTGTCGAGCAGCATTTTGACCACATTGCCCAATTGCTTGCTCTCCAGACCGAACAGTACTGCGATTTCCGGATGATTGGTATCGAACGGCACGAGCCAGTTCTCCATTTTATGGAAAAAGGAGAAATGCTTGAGTTGGGAGAAGGTACTGTAGTTGATGTCCATACCTTCCATCTGCCGTTCGGTGTATTCCTGCATCTTGTCGCCGATCCCATTCTGGTCAAGCAGGTCCTGCAGGTCGTTCTGCTCGTCGTCCAGATTGTTTCTGCCCGTGTGTTTTTTGATCTGCGGGGCTAGTTTGCTGATGACGGGCAGGATATTGTCCTGAATATCCCGGGCAATCGATTCGGTCTCTTTCGAGAGAATGAGCTGCTTGAGAATGGTCTGGCATTGCTGCACCCGGTCGGGTTGGTCGAGCAGCAGGGTGAGCCGGTTGGTCAGGTTCGGATGGAATTCCAACCTGCGCGAATGAACGGCCAGGGTCAACATCAAGCCCACCCAAGCCCTTCCCGATACTTCCGGACGAGGATCGACGGCGGCCTCGAACAGGCATTCCATCTTGGGTTCGTCGAAGAGTTCGATGTGGTTGAGCGTGGTGGCCGATACCGCCATACAGGCCTCCACCGAGCCACCCTTCAGGTAGCGGGCAAAAGCCTGGGTCTCCTCTTCCGTATAGCGGAGCGGCAGCCATAAGGCCGCCCAGATCGGATGCTCCGAACTGAGCCGGGTGGTTTTGGCGGCACAAAGGTCGTCCGTCATCTCATAGCATTGGCGGAGCAAATGACGGAAAATGTTTTCGCGCTCGGGGTCGTCAACGCCGTCAAAATAGTACTGCAACAGGGTTTTGTACGACTGCTGCATCTCCAACAGCTGCTCGTGGTGCGAGGCATCCGCCAGCAGCGTGAGCTGCGCCATCACCCGGCCAAGTGAACGGTCGGCCAGCGAGTTGTACAAAATCCGTTTAATGTCGGCGATTGACTGGGCCATAGGCTCTTTTTACAGTGCTTTTTCGATGTTTTTCTGAATACGCTCCAGCAGGTTGTCCGTGCCGGCCTTCTCCAGTTTTTTGCCGGTAACGGCCTCGTAGAGTTCTACATAGCGGTCGCTGATGCCTGCCACAATGGCCGGTGTCATCTCCGGTACCTGTTGGCCGGCTTTGCCTTGGAAACCGTTTTCCATCAGCCATTCGCGTACAAATTCCTTCGAAAGTTGTTTCTGGGGCTCGCCTTTGGCGAAACGCTCCTGGTACCCGTCGGCATAGAAGTAGCGCGAGG
Source organism: Paludibacteraceae bacterium (assembly GCA_017959385.1). Lineage (GTDB taxonomy): Bacteria > Bacteroidota > Bacteroidia > Bacteroidales > Paludibacteraceae > Enterocola. The sequence continues at coordinate 15,516 of JAGDAS010000078.1, read as the reverse complement.
AGTCGGGCGTATGGATTTCGTCCATCAGGTAGATCTTTCCATCGTGCTTGCCGAATTCGTATTTGGTGTCCACCAGGATCAAACCGCGCTTGGCGGCGATTTCCGTGCCGCGTTCGAACAAGGCCAGCGTGTACTTCTCAAGCAGAGCGTAGTCTTCGGCCGAAACCAATCCCTGTGCGATGATCTCCTCTTTGGAGATGTCCTGGTCGTGCTCGCCGATTTCCGCCTTGGTGGTCGGTGTGATGATGGGGGTCGGGAACTTTTGATTCTCCTTCATCCCTTCAGGAATCTTCACACCGCAGATCTCGCGGACACCGCTCTTGTAGGCGCGCCATGCGCTTCCGCACAGATAACCGCGTACAATCATCTCCACCGGGAATCCCTCGCAACGCAGGCCGATGGTGACCATGGGGTCGGGAGTGGAAAGTTTCCAATTGGGAACAATGTCGGCAGTGGCGTCCAGGAACTGGGCGGCGATCTGGTTCAGAATCTGTCCCTTGTAGGGGATGCCTTCCGGCAGAATGACATCGAAGGCCGAGATGCGGTCTGTGGCGACCATGACCAACTTGTCACCGATGCTGTACACATCGCGTACTTTGCCATGATAGACGCCTGTTTGGTTCTTGAACTTGAATTCGGTTGCAGTTAAAGCTTTCATGATGCTATTTTTTAATTATTCTTGTTGTTTTTCTGTTGGTTTACGGTCATGCTCCTTCTCCCGTCTCTCATACTGGTCGTAGGCTTCCACCATCCGGCTGACCAACGGGTGGCGTACAATGTCTTTCTTGTCAAAGCGGATGATGGACACTCCCTTTACGCCTTCCAGAATCGGATAGCTGTGCACCATGCCGGAGGCCGTGCCGCGGGGCAGGTCGATCTGCGTGTCGTCGCCGGTAATGATCATCTTGGAATGGAACCCCAACCGGGTCAGGAACATCTTGAACTGGGCGGGGGTGGTGTTCTGCGCTTCGTCGAGAATGACCACGGCATCGCCCAGGGTACGGCCGCGCATGAATGCCAGCGGTGCGATCTGGATGACATTCGTCTCCATGTATTCCTTGAGTTTGAAGGGGGGAATCATATCTTCCAGCGCATCGTAGAGCGGCTGCAGATAGGGGTCGATCTTGTCTTTCATGTCGCCGGGCAGGAATCCGAGTTTTTCGCCGGCCTCTACCGCCGGACGGCAGAGGATGATGCGTCGTACCTGTTTGGCTTTCAGTGCCTTGACTGCCAGCGCAATGGCGGTGTAGGTTTTGCCGGAGCCGGCCGGTCCGATGGCGATCATCAGGTCGTCCCGGTCGAAGGCTTCAACCAGCTGCTTCTGGTGTGCGGTGCGGGCGGTGACGGGTTTGCCGTTCTGACCGAACAGAATCAGGTTGTCCATGACGGGTACGTCCGGTTTGCCGCCTTTGACCAGTTCGATCAGCGTTTCGTCGTTGATGGTGTTGAACTTGGCAATGTGCCGTTCGACGGCCGCCATGCGGTCCAGACATTCGTCCACTTCCTTGGGCTCGCCTGTAATCTTGACGATGTTGCCGCGCGCCACCAGTTTCACTTTGGGGAAGAGGATGCGCAACAACCTGAAATTGGCGTTGTTGACCCCGTAGAACAATACCGGGTCGGCCTGGGTCAGTATGAGGGTTTCTTCTTTCATTCGCCGGTCCGCTCCATTTTCAGCAGTTCATTGACGCAGCGTTTCAGGGAGTCCTCCCAATGCGGGATCTCTACGTCGAAGGTCTGTTTGATTTTCGCCTTGTCCAGCACGCTGTAATGCGGACGGGGCGCCTTGGCCGGGTATTGGTCCGACAATATGGGCGATACATGGCAGCTTTTGATGCCGGCCAACTGATGGATTTTCAATGTAAAGTCGTACCAGCTGCACACGCCTTCGTCGGTGAAGTGGTAGATACCGCCTTTTCCGTGTCCGGGCTGCAGGGTTTGATCCACAATGGTCAGCAATGCGGCGGCCAGGTCGCGCGCATAGGTGGGTGAACCCACCTGGTCGTACACGACGCTGAGTTGGTCGCGTTCGCGTCCGAGCCGTATCATGGTTTTGACAAAATTATTGCCGTAAGGCGAATAGAGCCATGCCGTACGGACAATGACCGCTTCCGGGCACTGCCGGAGCAGGGCTTTCTCGCCGTCGCGTTTGGTTTTCCCATAGACGGATACGGGGCGCGTGCGGTCCGTATCCTTGTAAGGTATGCAACCGGTTCCGTCAAACACATAGTCGGTTGACACGTGTACGATGCCGCAACCGGCGGCTTGGGCCGCCTTGGCCAGATTGCGTACTGCGTCGGTGTTGATTTTCCGGCAGGTGTCGGGGTCGTCCTCGGCTTTGTCAACCGCCGTGTAAGCGGCACAGTTGATGATGTAGCGGATGTCGTTGCCCACCGTGAAGTCGATGAGCGACGCCCGGTCGGTGATGTCCAGACTGTCCGCATCGGTCAGCAGGAAGTTGTATTGGGGGTAGCGGGTTGAAAGGTTTTTGACTTCCGTGCCCAATTGTCCGTATGCGCCGGTTACCAGAATGTTTTTCATAAGCTGAAATTGGTTTTAACGTCACGCAGCAGGGGGTGGTGCAGGTCTTTTTCGGAGATGATGCGTTCGGCCTCCGGGATCTGCCAGTCAATCGCCAGGTCCGGGTCGTTGTAGGCGATGCCGCCCTCCAACTCGGGCGCGTACAAGTTGTCGCACTTGTAGGTGAAAACGGCCTCTTCGCTCAGAACGGAGAATCCGTGGGCGAATCCCTGCGGGATCAGAAACTGGGTTTTGGATTCCCCGTCCAGCTTCACACCGTACCATTGTCCGTACGTCGGCGAGCCCTTCCGCAGATCAACGGCTACGTCGTACACCACGCCGCTGACCACCGAAACCAGTTTGGACTGGCTCTTGGGTTGTAGTTGGAAATGCAGTCCGCGGATCACTCCGTAGCGCGATTTGGACAGATTGTCCTGACAGAACTGCTGCAGAATGCCTGCTTCGCGGTAACGTGCCTCATTGTAAGTTTCGCAGAAATAACCGCGTGCGTCGCCGAAAAGCTTCGGCTGAATGACTTTCAATCCTTCGATACCGGTTTCAATGACTTCCATGGTTAGTAGATATGGTCTTCGTTGGCGATCTTGATCAGATATTGGCCGTAGTAGTTCTTTTTGAGCGGTTCGGCCAGCCGGAGCAGCTGTTCACGGCCGATGTAGCCGAACTTGTAGGCGATTTCCTCCAGGCAGGCCACCTGCAACCCCTGCCGGTTCTGGATGGTCGAAATAAAATTGGAGGCCTCCAGCAGACTGTCGTGCGTGCCGGTGTCGAGCCAGGCTACACCCCGTCCCATCTGTTTGACATTCAGCCTTCCTTCGGCCAGATAGAGTTTGTTGAGGTCGGTGATTTCCAACTCTCCGCGGGCCGAGGGCTTGAGCGATTTGGCTTTCTCCACTACGTCACTTCCGTAAAAATACAATCCGGTGACGGCGTAGTTGGATTTGGGGTGCTGCGGCTTCTCCTCGAGCGAGAGTACTTTGCCGTTGGCGTCGAATTCGGCCACTCCGTAGCGTTCCGGATCGTTGACATAATAGCCGAACACGGTGGCGCCCTCCTGCAGCGAGGCAGCCTCCTGCAGCATGTTGGTCAGGTTGTAGCCGTAGAAGATGTTGTCACCCAAAATGAGGCAGGCTTTGTCGCCGTTCAGGAATTTCTCACCGATCAGGAAGGCCTGGGCCAGTCCGTCGGGCGAGGGCTGTACGGCATATTCAAAGCGGATACCCAGTTCACTGCCGTCGCCCAACAGGTTTTGGTACAGGGGCAGGTCGGTGGGTGTGGAAATGATCAGGATTTCCTTCAGCCCTGCCAGCATCAGGATGGAGACGGGGTAGTAGATCATCGGTTTGTCGTAAACCGGGATGATCTGTTTGGATATGCTTTTGGTAATCGGATACAGCCGCGTGCCGGATCCACCTGCAAGAACAATGCCTTTCATACGAAAATGAATTATAGGGCGAATTTCGCAAAAAATCCGCACATACGCAAACGAATGCGTTGAAAAATCATTCGGCTGTCAGACGGTTGTCCGACACCCGGTTCATGTACTGCTGGATGAGCGCTTTGATGAGGCGTTCCATGTCGGCTTGTTCGGGGCGTGTGTCCACAAGATTCTGTTTCATGTAGGTGTCGTGCACGTAGTCGTAGAAGCCTACGGTGCGCTCTCCGTCGAACTGCAGCAGCCAACCGTCCTGATAGAGCTGCCATACGGGATCGAAATAATTGAAGGCGAATGTCTTTTCCCGAGGAGCGAAAATATTGCCGCCGAAAGCCAGGCAGGGCGTCGGGTCGTTCAGGTAGCCGAGTATGGAGGGCAGAATATCCGTCTGTTGTACCACATGTGTGGAATCAACGCCGTGCAGGTTCGGATCGGAAGGGTGGTAGAACAGGATGGGAATTTCGAACAACCCGCGGGCGTTGATGGAACTGGCTTCCGCCAATTCGCTGGTATGGTCGGCCAGAATGACAAACAGCGTGTTCTTGAACCAGGGAGCGTGTTGGACACGGTGGAAGAATTTGCGCATGCTGTCGTCGGTATAGGCAATGCAGTGGTGCATGGGGCGCGGCCCTTCCGGATAGACGCCCCGGTATTTCTCCGGTACTACGAACGGATGGTGCGATGAGGTGGTGAAAATGCCGCTCACAAAGGGTTGGCGCAGGGTGTCGAGGTGTTGGGCGAAATATTCGAAGAATTCCTCGTCCCAAATGCCCCATGTGCCGTCGAACTTGCTTTGGTCGGGATAGTCCTCCAGCGCGAAATATTGGTCGAATCCGAGCTGCATTACATAGTGGAAGATACCCAGCGTGCTGCGCGAGGAGTTGTGGAAGAAACTCGAGCGGTAGCCCCGTTTCTCCAAATGGGTGGCGATGGACTCAATGCCGCCGTCGGCATACGCCCGGCTCTCGTTCAGATTGACAATCATCGGAATGCCCGCCAGTACGGCCGGTATGGATTCCACCGATTTCTTGCCGTCGGCGAAACTGTAGCGGAATGTGTATCCTACCGACAGCAATGAGTCGAGGAAGGGAGTGTAACCGCCTTGGTTGGCTTTGTTCTTGGGGTTGAAGAATCCGGTGAACTCTTTCGAGAAACTCTCAAGCAGGAGAATGACGACGTTGTCGGTTCGGACACTGTCGGCCGACGGTGCGTGCTGGACCGGAGTGAAAACCGCTTCCAGCGCAGCCTCGTCGCTATAATATTCCACGCGCTCAAGGGTTTTGCGGTTATCATGTCCGATGGTTCTGAGCAGCGTGAAGGGCGTATTGAGCACCAGCGCCTGCTCGTTGATTTCGCAATAGCGTACGGCATCGTGTATGCCGAGCGGGTATCCCGTCCACCGCAGGCCCCGGATGGTGAAGAGCGACAGGACGATTCCGACCAACAGCATCAGGCTGTGTGTCAGGTAGTAGGCACTTTTGGAAGCCGGTTGCTCCGATGTTTTTACCGGTCGGTAGAGAAAATATACCGCCAACATCAGTATCACAAAACAAAGCGTCAGATACCAGTAGGAGAACAGACTTTGGAGAATGACATTGTCCACGTGCCCGTCTCCGCTGAACTCGTGGAAGAACCGTGTGGTGGTACGGTGCAGTGTAAAGGGGAAATAAGCGGTGTCGCACAGGTTGGCGAACAGGCCCAGTGCGGCGCCCAGCAGGTAGAACCCGCGGGTGACGGCGCTGTACCAGCGTTTCGAACGGAAGGGGAACGGCAACAGGGCCAGCAGTATGTAAGGCAGTGCCAGATAGGTGACGGCTGTCAGGTCGAAACGGATGCTGTGCAGGCAGAGGAGGGACATGCCGCTCCAGTCGGTACCGGCGAAAAACGAGCGGTTGCACAGATAGAATACAATCCGAAGTACCTGATAAACTACTGCCAGGGTGCAAAGGTTGAGCATGACGGAACCCAGGGGTTGCAGGGCTTCCGCAAATGGGGTTTTGTTATTCTTCATCGCTGTTGTAAAAAGTGGTGTCGTAAAAATCGTCCAGGTCGCGTCTCTCCTTTTTGGTCGGCCGCCCGGTACCCGGATCGCGGTAAGCTTGGTTGGCTTCCCGCACAGCTTTGAGCAGTGCCAATTGGTCGGCTGGGGTGATATCCATCATGTAGGCCGGTATTTCTTTGGCACCCAGCCGGTTGTTGCTGATCTGCTGTATGCGGTAAGAGTAGATGACGGGGGGGGCTTTAACCTGAACGGTCAGGCCTTCGGTAACGATAAAGGCGGGTTTGACCGCTACACCACCCACCATTACATGTCCTTTTTTGCACAAATCCGTGCCGATGGAGCGTGTTTTGCAGATGCGCATGGTCCACAGCCATTTGTCTATCCGGATGCCTGCCATGGGATTATTTGTTGTTAAACTGGCACATGGCGGTTTGAATGCCTGCCAGGCAGAAGGTTTGGATCATTTCAACGGCGGTTTGCAGTCTGGCGGGGAGCGCGGCATACTGCTCTTCCGTAAAATGACTCAGCACAAAGTCGATCTGTCCGCCTTTCGGATAATCGTTGCCCAGCCCGAAACGCAGACGTGCGTACTGGTCCGTGCCGATCATCTCCTGGATGTTTTTCAAACCGTTGTGGCCGGCGCTGCTGCCCTGTCCTTTGAGCCGGAGGGCGCCGAAGGGGAGGGCCAGGTCGTCAACCAGAACGAGCAGGTGGTCCAGTTCGATTTTCTCCCGCTGCATCCAATAGCGTACCGCTTCGCCGCTCAGGTTCATATAAGTGTTGGGCTTGAGCAGCACGCACTGTTGGTTTTTGAACCGGCATTCGGCTACATCACCGTACCGTTCGGTGCTAAAAACGACATTGGATGCCTTGGCCAAGGCATCCAATATCATAAATCCTATGTTGTGACGGGTTTCGTGGTATTTTTCACCCACATTGCCCAGTCCGACAATCAGAAATTTGGACATAATCCGCTGTTACTTGTTGTCGGCGCCGCGCGAAGCACGGGTAGCCAATACACTGGCAACGACGTTGTTCTTGTTCGTAACGATTTCGATGTTGTCGAACTTAAGGTCGCCGGCTTTGATGGCCTTGCCCAGCTCCAACGCTTCCACGTTGATAACCAATACTTCGGGAATGTCTTTGCACAAGCCTTTCACCTTGAGTTTGCGCAACTCCACCTTCAGCTTGCCACCTGCTTTCACACCGGCAGCCAGACCTTCGGTACGGATAGGTACGGCAAATACGATGGGCTTCTTGTCGTCAACGGCGAGGAAGTCGATATGGAGAATTTTGTCGGTTACCGGGTGGAACTGAATTTCCTTCAGCACGGCATCGAAGTTCTTGCCGTCGATGGTGAGCTTCACTTGGTAGATGTTGGGCGTGTAGATCAGTTTGCGAACGCTGTTCTCCGCTACCGTGAAGTTGATGTTCTCCTGACCTCCGGCGTACAATACACAGGGGATGGATTCGTTCTGACGGATGGCTTTGGCTGCCTTTTTGCCGAGCTCGGTACGAGCGGTTCCGGCCAATTCAAAAGTTTTCATAGAATAAATAAATGTGTTACTCAAATTCGGGTCAATCTCGTTGCTTTTGGTGTTGGCGACCCGATTCCCATCACACGGTTTTGTTCAAAAGCGCTGCAAAGGTAATGATTATTTGGAAAACAGCAAATGTTTTGAGGGAAATCCGGGGATTTTGTTATCTTTGTATAATTTTAAACTCCATAGGATGAAGCAATTTTTTTCGGTTTTGCCGGCGCTTTGGATGGCTGCCGTTCCGTTGATGGGGGAAGGGTCGGCCGAATCCTTTTTCGCCAGTCGGGAGATTACACGCGATGCCAATGTCGGCGTGATGGTGGTGGACGTGCAGTCTGGCGAGGTGGTGGATGCCTGCGGACAGAACCGTCTGCTGCCGCCGGCCTCCACCTTGAAGCTGCTTACCACCTGTACGGCGTTGGAGTTGTGGGGGGCGGATTACCGCTTCGTGACGCTGATTGAGGCCGATGGAACCCTTTCCGACGGAGTACTGCACGGCAATCTGTACGTGCGGGGAACCGGTGATCCCACGATTTCTTCCGAAAAAATGGGGGACAGCCGGCTGCTGGAACACTGGGCGGACCGGATCAAGGCGCTGGGCATCCGGCGCATTACGGGCAATGTGACGGCCGACCTGACGATGTGGGATAATGACGAGGCGGTCAATCCGGGTTGGTTGTGGAAGGATATGGGCAATTACTATGCGATGGGGGTTTATCCGCTGTCGTATCGTGACAACACGCTGAAACTTTATCTGCAGTCCGGCCCCGAAGGTACGGACGCCCCTCTGTTGGACATGGATCCCAAGTTGCCGGAACTGACCATACGGAGTCATGTCCGTTGTACCGGGGTGACCTACGACAACGCCTATGTATATGGTGCTCCCGGATCCTCTGAAAGGTGGGTGACGGGCGAGATACCCGCCGGCCGCGGCCGGTTTCGTGTCAAGGCGGATCTGCCCGATCCGGCGTTGTCGCTTGTCCGGGAACTGACGACCCGGTTGCAGACGGCCGGGGTGCAGGTGGACGGGACGGCCGTTTGCCGGAAGGATGGATTTGATCCTCAGGCCTATCGGCAACGCCGTACGTTGTTTGTGCACGAGTCACCCACCTTGGGAGAAATCGTCCACGAAATCAACCTGCATTCCAATAATCTGTATGCCGAATCCGTTTTCCGCAGCCTGGGAATGCGTGACGACACCCCCGCCACGGTGGCTATGTCCTTGCAGCGCATACAGGATTTCTGGATGGAGAAGGGGGTGGATATCTCCCGGTCCATTCTCGTGGACGGATGCGGCCTGTCTCCGCAGAACGGACTGGCGCCGGCCACGTTGACCGCACTGCTGTGCTATATGTACCGGTCGGCATGGGCGGAGGTGTTCCAAAAGTCGTTGGCGGAAGCCGGTGCGTCGGGCACATTGCGCAATTTCCTGGCCGGAACACCGCTGCAGCACCGTGTGTATGCCAAATCGGGTACCATTGACCATCTCAAATCCTATGCCGGCTACCTGCTGCTGCCCGACGGACGTGTCCTGGCCTTCTCGGTCGTGGTGCACAATGCGCATGGAAGCAATGCCGAGGTGCAGCGCCTGATTGAACAGTATTTGCTGACACTTGCCCGTTGATTTTTGAAATTTCGTTATATTTGCAACCAAAATAAAGCAACGTTTATGGGTTGGTTTACAAAGAAAAGGCAGATGACGGCCGATATGGCATACAGGATGGCCAAGGGAGGTATGACGCCCGACCGTGAGTTGGAGCGTTCGTTCGAGAAGATCGATGATTACATTTCCTACAAGGCTCGTTGCGGCTCGTATGTGTTGGCGCTCGATTATGAGAACGAGAGCATCAATCAGATTGAACGGGTAAAGGAACATTACGAACAGTTGGGATTTCAGGTGGAGATTGTGACGCCGGTGACGATCCAGCATCCTTATTTATTCATTTCCTGGTATGTCAATTAAGGCTTTACAGCAAACGGCGGTCCGCTTCGTCGTGTTGCTGCTCATGGTGTTCCTGTCGGCCGCCTGCAAAAAGAAAGAGGATGTGACCGACCTTCCGGACGGTAGTCTGCCCGATAATATCGAGGTGGAGGAATTGCCGATGGTTTACTACGTGGGAGGGGAATACGATCTGGTTGCCAATGTGTCTGATGTCGCCTGGACTTTGGAACCTGCATCGGCCGGCTTGTTGTACAGCGACGGTGGTGTTTCGCATCTGACGCTGCTTGAATCCGGTCCGTTCACGCTGACGGGTGTTTCCGGACAATTGTCCGATACGCTGCGTATCAGCGATACATCGGTGGCTTGGACGCTGCTGGTGGAACAGGACGGTCAATGGCAGCCCCTGTCGGAAGTGTCTGTTCCTGCCGGCGGTACGCTGCATTGTTCGCTGGGTGTAAAGGATGCCGGTGGTCAGGTGACGCATCTGGATGTCGGTGCCCGCTGGATTGCCGTGTATGAAGGCGGCAAACCTTATACTGAACCGCATACATGGGAAGGCGGGCAACTGACCCTGGAGGGAGTCTCCACTACCACTCCCTGGACGCTTTCCGCCGTCTTCGGCGTGAAGCGGGAGGCTGTCACCGTGCAGTGACGGCGGTTATTCCACAGGATTTTTGAGCGGATTCCATCCCTGCGCTTTCAGCGTCAGTTCGGCTCCGTCGCGGGTGACCAAGGCGGTTCCCTCGCTCTCGTCGGTGATGTATCCGATTACTTTGATTCCCTTGATTTGGTTGACCTGCTCGTGCAGGGCGAGGGGGACCGTGAACAGCAGTTCATAGTCCTCGCCGCCGTTGAGTGCGCAGGTGGAAAGGTTCATGTTGAACGTTTCGGCCATGCTGGCGGTCTGGAAGTCAATGGGGATTTTCTCCTCATACACCCGGCAGCCCACTTTGCTTTGTTCACAGATGTGCAGCAGTTCGGACGACAAACCGTCGGAAATGTCCATCATGGCCGTCGGTACGATGCCGGCCTGGCCCAGCCGTTCAATGATGTCGCGGCGTGCCTCGGGTTTCAGCTGGCGCTCCAATATATATTCCTTGCCGGCAAAGTCGGGTTGTACGCCGTCTTTGGTCTGCAGAAAGACGGTTTTCTCCCGCTCCAACAGCTGCAGGCCCATATAAGCGGCACCCAGGTCGCCCGATACGCAGATCAGGTCGTTGACTTTCGCTCCGCTGCGGTACACGATCTTGTCTTTGGCGGCGGTGCCGATGCAGGTGATGCTGATGGTCAGTCCGGTGACCGACGAGGTGGTGTCACCTCCCACCAGATCCACCTGGTGGCGTTCGCAGGCCAGCCGTATGCCGTCGTAGAGGGCGTCGAGCGACTCCACACTGATGCGTTTGGAAACGCCGATGGTGACCGTTATCTGCTTCGGCATGCCGTTCATGGCGTAGATGTCGGAGAAGTTGACCATAGCGGCTTTGTAGCCGAGGTGTTTCATGGGGGTGTAAACCAGATCGAAATGAATGCCTTCCAGCAGCACGTCGGTAGTAACCAGTACGCGCGTGTCCGGGTCATGGCTGAAGTCCAGGACAGCGGCATCGTCGCCGACTCCCTTGACGCTTTCCGGGTTTTTGAGCGGAAATTCCTCCGTCAGATGCTTGATCAGGCCGAATTCGCCCAATGTCGATATTTCTGTAAGTGCCATGTGTCTCTTATTTGCTGGCAACGGCTTCGATTTCGACCAGGGCGTTCTTGGGGAGGGTTTTGACAGCTACGGCCGAACGGGCGGGGAAGGGCTCGGCGAAAAATTCCGCATAGACACTGTTCATGTCGGCGAAATCGTTCATGTCTGCCAGGAATACAGTCGTTTTGACCACCTGTCGCATGGACAGTCCGGCAGCTTCCAGGATGGCTTGGATGTTTTTGAGCGACTGACGGGTCTGCTCCTTGATGCCGCCTTCGGCGAATACGCCCGTCTGCGGATCAATGGGAATCTGCCCGGAGGTGAAAACCAGATTGCCGGCGTTTACGGCCTGGCTGTAGGGACCGATGGCTCCCGGTGCCTTGGAGGTGCTGATAGCGTTCATAACCTTTCTTTGAATTGTTTCCGCAAAAGTAAGGATTCTTTTTATGATTTGCAAATACCCGCCGCGCTTGGTGGATAATGCATTTTTTTCTATCTTTGCATCACCATGAGTTTGGAGGTCAAAAATATTTGCAAGTCCTACGGCAGCCAGCAGGTGTTGTTCGATGTCAATCTGCGGATTGACGATGGGCGGATCGTTGCCTTTCTGGGTCCCAACGGAGCCGGCAAGTCCACGTTGATGAAACTGCTTACGGGTTATCTGAAACCCGACAGCGGTGAGATCCGTGTGGAGGGGGTGGATGTGTTGCAGAACCCCCGGCAGGCGCAGCGTTTGATCGGTTACCTGCCCGAACACAATCCGTTGTATCTGGAGATGTATGTTAAAGAGTATCTGCAATTTACGGCAGGTCTCTACGGAATGGACCGAATACCTGAGCGAGTTGATGCCATGATTGAGAAGACCGGCCTCACCGGCGAATACCGCAAGCGTATCGGCGAGCTTTCCAAGGGATACCGTCAGCGGGTCGGACTGGCCCAGGCGTTGATTCACGAGCCGCGGGTACTGATTCTGGACGAACCGACCACCGGTCTGGATCCCAACCAACTCATCGAAATCCGCGGCCTGATCAAGGAATTCGGACGTGACAGGACGGTGCTGTTCAGCACCCACATTCTGCAGGAGGTGCATGCCATCTGCGACCGCATGGTGGTGCTGCGTAAAGGACGTTTTGTCGCCGACAAGGCGGTCGGAGAAGTCGCTCCCGAGGCATTGGAGGATATGTTTCACGAACTGACACGCTGATGGAGGAGAACAGCTTTGATATCCGGCAGGCGCCCAGTGAGCGCGAGAACGAGTACGAGAACGTGCTGCGTCCGCTCTCTTTTGATGATTTCCGGGGCCAGAACAAGATTGTCGAAAACCTCAAAATATTCGTACAGGCGGCCCGTATGCGCAACGAACCGCTCGACCATGTGTTGTTGCACGGTCCTCCGGGCTTGGGTAAAACCACACTTTCCAATATCATCGCCAATGAATTGGGCGTGGGTTTCAAGATCACATCCGGTCCGGTGCTGGACAAACCCGGCGACTTGGCCGGGCTGTTGACCAGTCTGGAACCCAACGATGTGCTGTTTATCGATGAAATCCATCGGTTGAGCCCGGTGGTGGAGGAATACCTGTATTCGGCCATGGAGGATTTCCGGATCGATATTATGATTGACAAAGGACCCAGCGCCCGTTCCATTCAGATCGATCTCAATCCGTTCACGCTGGTGGGTGCCACTACACGCAGCGGTTTGCTTACCAGCCCGTTGCGTGCCCGTTTCGGCATTAACTGCCATTTGGAGTATTACGACACCGATATCCTTTCACGCATTGTCAAACGCTCGGCGACCATCCTGGATTCGCCCATTGACGAGGATGCGGCTTACGAGGTGGCGCTCCGCAGCCGCGGTACGCCCCGTATCGCCAACGCCCTGCTTCGCCGTGTCCGCGATTTCGCCCAGGTGAAGGGCGACGGTCGCATCACCAAAGCCATCGCCGGTTTTGCGTTGGAGGCATTGAATATCGACACACACGGTTTGGATGAGATTGACCATAAGATCCTTTCCACCATCATTGACAAATTCGGCGGCGGCCCCGTCGGCATCACGACCATCGCTACGGCGTTGGGAGAGGATGCGGGAACCATTGAGGAAGTGTACGAACCGTTTTTAATCAAAGAAGGCTTTATCAAACGCACGCCACGCGGCCGCGAGGTGACTCCGACCGCATACCGCCATTTGGGTAAAAGCCCGCAAATGCGTCAAGGAAGTTTGTTTTAAGTATGTCTGAAGTAAAAACATTGGCCAAGGAGACCGCCGTTTACGGACTGAGCAGCATACTCGGAAAGTTTTTGAACTGGTGTCTGGTTCCGCTTTATACCTATACGCTGGCCACATCGGCCGATTACGGCATTGTCACCAATATGTATGCCTGGACGGCGTTTTGTCTGGTCATTCTCACATACGGTATGGAGACCGGTTTGTTCCGTTTTGTCAACGATGCCCGGGAAAATCCGGACAATGTCTATGGAACCATCCTCACCACCGTGTCCGTCACTTCGCTGCTCTTTGCCGCGGGTGTTTCGCTGGCTTCCCGGCAGGTTGCTTCCTGGCTGGGGTATGGCGGTCATCCCGAATACGTGGTTATGATGGCGGTCACCGTCTCTATCGATGCCGTTGCCGCCATTCCGTTCGCACATCTGCGTTACCGCAAAAAGTCGCTGGCATTTGCCGCGTTGAAACTGGTGTTCGTTGTACTCAACATTGCGTTCAACCTGTTCTTCCTGGTATTGTGTCCGTATCTGCTCAAGACCCATCCCGATTGGGTGGCGTGGTTCGATCCGACCTACGGCGTGGGGTATGTCTTTCTGGCCAATCTGCTTTCGACCGTGCTGCAGACCTGTTGCCTGCTGCCTTTGCTGGGTTTGCGCAAGTTCCGTTACGACGGTGCATTGCTTCGGCGGGTACTGCGTTACAGCCTGCCATTGCTGCTTCTTGGTATTGTGGGTATTATCAACCAAACGGTTGACAAAATGCTCATGCCTTTTCTGTTCGGGAGTTTGGAGGAGGGACAGGCACAATTGGGGGTTTACGGCGCCTGTTTCAAAGTGGCCATGGTGATGATGATGTTCACGCAGGCTTTCCGTTATGCCTATGAGCCTTATGTCTTTGCCAAGAACAAGGATGCCGACAGCCGTCAGGCCTATGCCGATACCATGAAATTTTTTGTCATCACCTCCTGGTTGATCTTTTTGGGCATGATGGCCTATCTCAATGTCTTGAAATACATTATCCGTCAGGATTATTGGGAGGGACTGAGCATTGTACCCGTGATATTGGTTTCCTATATTTTCCAAGGGATTTATTTCAACCTGTCCATGTGGTACAAACTGATTGACCGCACCTATTTCGGCGCCCTGATGTCGTTGGTCGGATGTGTGATCGATGTGACGCTTCTCCTGGTGCTGGTGCCGCGCATGGGCTATATGGGGGCGGCGGTGGCGGCGCTCTGTGCTTATTTCAGCATCATGCTGCTGTCCTATTTCCTGGGACAGAAATACATGCCGGTGCCGTATCCGCTCATGTCGATGTTGCGCTATACCTTGCTGGCCGGATGCATGTATTCTATTATTGCCGTGGTAAGAACGCCCTATGTTTGGCTTGATTATCTGGTCAATACAGCCGCTTTGATGGTATATTTGATCTATATGGTTAAAAACGACCTGCCGCTCAGCTCATTGCCGGTGGTGGGCAAATACTTCAAACAATCATGACTCACTATGTTTTTTTAGCCGACGGTTTTGAGGAAATCGAGGCGTTTACCCCGGTGGATGTGTTGCGCCGTGCCGGCGAAAAGGTAATTACCGTATCGGTTCAAAATGGAAGGGCCGTAGTCGGATCGCATGGCGTCAGTGTGCAGGCGGACGCTCTGATGGATGAACTTGATTTTTCCGACGCCGGCTACTTGGTGCTGCCCGGCGGTATGCCAGGCACTACTCATCTTGCGGAATGCCAGGCACTTGGCGTACTGCTTAAAAGCCATGCTGCTCAGGGAGGCCGGATCGCTGCTATTTGCGCGGCACCTTCCGTGTTGGGCGGACTCGGTCTGCTGAAGGGCCGCCGTTATACTTGTTATCCAGGCTGTGAAAAACCTTGGGATGGGGCGAAAAAAGAGGATGAGCGTGTGGTTGTGGATGGTGATTGGGTTACGGCGGCCGGCCCGGCCATGTCGCTTCCGTTCGCATTGAACCTGTTGGAACGCCTGCAGGGGGAGGATAAAGCCGAGGCAATTGCCGAAGCGATGATTTTTTAATCAAAAAATTTGGCGGATTGTAAAGGAATACGTAACTTTGCACCCGCAATGGGGGTTTAGCTCATCTGGCTAGAGCGCAACACTGGCAGTGTTGAGGTGACCGGTTCGAGTCCGGT
>JAGDAS010000077.1 GCA_017959385.1 Paludibacteraceae bacterium | reverse complement strand
GTTAATGACCTTCAGGGTCATGGACTGCTCGTTCTCCTGGCGCACCTGCTGCTGGCTCGGATCCAACTCGCGCGAAACACCGGGCGGCAGCACATAGTTGACCGGCGTCTTGGTGTCGTTCTCCTCAATGCTTACCGACGAAACCTCCATCACAGCCTCATCGTTCGGATAGGACTCGTTGAGCGACTAGGAATACTGGCGCCATTCACCCTTGACCAGTTCCATGGTAGCGAAACGCAAATGCGTTTCCTCCTCGAAATCCGTCAGGTACATACGCATGAAACGGATGGACTTGAAACTGCGGATGCCACCCACCGTGGTGTAACGGTCGGCATCGCGCAAAGGCACCTTGAACTGGTACCAGCGCACGGCGCCCTTGTTGCCGTCGGCCAGCGTCACTTCGGTGCTGACCACATCGGAGATGAAATTGCTGCCCACCTGCATTTCGGAGGGACGGAGCGGAATTTCGTATTCGAAATACTTGTCCGCCTCGTTCATGGTATTGTCGGAGTTGATGTCCTCGACATCCGGATTGTTGGTCGAAGCCGTAGTGTAAGACGTTCCCGTCTGTACCGGCGAGTTGCCCTCGGTACCGTTGTAATGCTTGTAGCGCTCCAGAATGCCCACCCGGTCGTTGTCGTAATCAGTACCACGGTAGTGGTGGAAATTATCGCCGGCCGGATCGTTGAGGGGCGAGAACGCATCATTGCGCATCCGCTCCCTGGCCGCATCGGTCAATTTGCCGTCCAATTCGTTCAGAAAGTTCCTGTAAGTGTCGAAGTTGAATTCCTCCTCGGTCAACAAACCGTTGAGGCCGGTATCCTGCCGGCCACGCTGGTTCGGGTCGGTATCGAAGGTATAGACCACCGACTGCTTGGTCGGTACGCGGCCCCATGACGTTTCTACGGTATTGTCGGCATCCGACTCGCTGGATAGTCCGTTTTCATAGAATTTGCGGCCGTCCTTTAGCACATCCTCCGATATCTCACCCAAGTCGATGTACAGCGTACCGCCCGTCATTGAACCGTCGTTGTACACAAAGGGGTCCATCAGCCAAAACTCCAGATACTCAATGTTGTTGGTTTCGAAATCGGTTGTCTCCAATCGGCGGCTGATACCGGCCCACTTGGCCTTGGGATTGGTCAGGTGTCCTTCACTGTCGAAATTGGGAGCATAGACGTTGTACGGTCCGCGCTCATTCGGATAATACGACAAATCGAGTGTCTGCAGGTAGGTGGACTGGCCATATACCAATTCCCGGTTCGGGAAAATCTCTGTCTCGCTCACCTCGCGGACAAAGTGACTGGACAGCTGTTCCTTGTCCTGACGGATGTAGGTGGGGGTGTTGGAGGTGCCACGGGTGAACATGTTGTCGATGTAGTACCAGGCAAGCAACGCACGGTTCTTGCCGTATTCGATGTTGTTGGTCAGCTGCGACTCGGCAAACCGCGCCGGTGTGCTGGCCAGACGCCAGTTGCTGGCATAACGGACATCAAAGCCGACCTTGGTCGATTCGAAGTCATCCAGATAGACCCTGCCCTTCGCTCCCCGTGCGGTACCGGGTATCATCTGGGCGAATTCGGCATCGATACCGAAAGTGGATGCCTGTTTGAGGTTGAGCAGCGGCATCTTGTTCAACCAGTCGGTGATGGACTGGAACTGGTTGCGGTACGACGCGTTCAACCCCCACATGGTATTGGAAACCGGATCCTCGCCGTAACCCACTTTTTCGGTAAGGGGTTTCTCGGACAAGTGCATAATGGTACCGCCCAAATTGAAATGATCGGAGAAGGCGTAATCCAAGTGTGCACCTACCAGTGATTTACGCTGCATGTTGAACAGCGACTGACTTTCCAACGACACACTGATGGGAGTGCCCAGCGCAATCAGATCCTCGTTCATGATGGTAACCACACCCATCATGTAATCGACCGTGTAATCCACATTCTCTGTGAGCACGGCGCCACCGGCCATCACCTTCACCGAGCCCTGGGGCACGTTCATGGCGTTGAGCCGGATTTCCGAACCGGACGAAGCCCGGTATTCGCCCTTGAGATAAAACTTGTTCTTTTCAGCAAATTCCTGGGCCGTGGTCAGCGTGGAGTCGTACAGTTCCTGATAAACGTACTTTTCCACCAGCGCCGGCTGCCCACCGAGCATCTTGGCCAAATGCGAGCCGAACGGTTCCACCACCGGGAAGATGATCCGGCCGTTCTGCGAAAGGATGGTATAGCCTTCCACAAAGTCGAACACACCGTCGCCGTTCTTGGCCGTCTGCAACCGGGAATCGAGCCGATCAAGCCCCATGACGCGCAGGAGCTGCTGCTTGGCTACCGGGCCTTCGGTGATATAGCTCAAATCGATGCCGGTGGAATCGTTACGGTACATGATGTTGAGCTTGAACTTGTCCTGCTGCACCTGATAGGCTCCCAGCGAATAGATGTTCTTCATCATCAAGTTCCAGGTCGGCATGTACGGAGACTTGTCGGTCGATTTCAACAATTTGAGTGCCAAAGGCTTGGTGGGTTCCGTACCCTTGGAGAGCTGACCGACATGATAAACCTTTCCCTGGTAGGTGTACTGGAAGGCGACCGCCAGCATTTCGTCGTTGTTCAGAGCGGAGCGGAGCGAAATATATCCCAACTGCGCATTGACGGTGTATTCCGTACTCTCCAGCTTGCGGGCGCCCTCCAGCTTGACATAGTCGGTCGTGGCCACCATGCCGAAACCACCCAGATAGCTGTCAATGTCGTAAATATCCGGCAGGCCTCCGCCGGCCTGTACCACCGTTTCAAACAGACTGTTGGCCCGGTTGTCGGGCACCGTAACCGTGCCCGTAGGTGCGAATGCGGGGTTGAAGATGGTTGAAGGTTCGCCCAAATCGGCAAATCCGACAATATTGGTCGTATTGGTATAGCTGACGGAGTTCTTGTTGGTTACCCACACCTCTATCTCACCGATGTTGATGCCGGAGGCGATATTGGGCAGGTCTTCCATCCATTCATCGTAATGATCCCGGAAATAGTGCGAAAGGAAGAAGTGGCGGTTTTCGTCGTATTCGTCGGCGTCAATCTCAAAATCCGACGTTTGCGCGCCATTGGTATTCAAAGTCTTGCTCTCCGATTCCTGCTGCGAAACCACCGCGCCGATGGTCAGTTTTCCGAACTGCAGCTCGGTTTTGACACCAAACAGACTGGTACTTCCGGTAATGAGCGAACCCGACAACGGCATACTCACATTACCTGCCTCCAGCTTCTTGATGATGTCGTCCTCCTTACCCTCGTACTGCAGTTTGAGCAGCGACTGGTCGAAATCAAAGGTAGCCTCGGTGTTGTAGTTCATGGTCACCGACAACTTGTCGCCCACCGAACCCTGCACACTCAACTGGATCTTTTCGTCAAAGTCGAAAGCCGGAGCGGGATGCTGTGACCGTTCTGACAGAGAGGGGTCCTTCAACCGCTTGAAATTCAAACCGAAAATCAACTCGGCCGAACCTTGCAGTTTGAGTTGTACACCGCCCGGTCCGAAGATTTTGTCGGCCTGCCCGATATCGAACTTCATATCGGTCAGCGAGAGTTCGTGCTTCTTGCCTTTTTCCTCCTTGACACGATTGCGGTAGTAATCGGAAAGCGACTTTCTGGAGGAGAAATCGACATATTCATCACCGGTCATATAGAAGGGCGTGGACAGGGATTCCTCTCCGAGCGACGGAGTGAAATAGAATCGGTCGGCATCGGCGTCGTACTGCACCTGCATATCCAGGTTGTCCGGTTGCGGCAGATCGGCCGGATGCACCTGCCGCAAATCTTCCTGCGTTTCCGAAAAGGTCTTTTGCACAGGATAACGCAAACGCGTCGTATCCTGCGCCTGGAGGGACTCCTCCTGCGCCTGCGCGCAAACACCCGCCGCCACAAGCAGCAGTACGGACAGACCTGTTATTTTCAACCGCAGTGACACTATACCAGTTTCAGCGCTTGTTTAATCAGTTCCTCCACCTTCAGACCGGGCTGTTCCTGCAACAGTTTGTCGAGCACCTTGGTAGAGGCCGCCGGAGCGAAGCCCAACATGGTCAATGCCGCCAACGCCTCCTCACGCACCGCCGAACCGGCGGTCGGAAGCGTCCCGACGGGGACTTCGACACCCACCTGGCCGATCTTGTCGCGCAAATCGACAATGATCCGCTGGGCCGATTTCGTACCGAGTCCCTTCACACTTTTGAGCACACGCTCGTTGCCCGTCTGAACGGCGTCGCACAGTTCAGCCACCGAAAGCGACGACAGAATCATGCGCGCGGTGGCCGCCCCCACACCGCTCACCGAGATAAGCAGCAGAAAGAGGGAGCGTTCCGCCTTGTCGGCAAACCCGTACAAGGTCCAGGCATCCTCCCGGATGGATTCGTACAGGTAGAGCTGAGCCTCCTGCTTCCCCTCCAAAAAGGCGTAAGTGGTCAGTGATATGTGGACCTGGAAACCCAATCCCTGGTGGTCAATGACCGCATAGGTCGGATTCAGTTCGGCGATTTTCCCTCTAATGAATTCTAACATAGTGAGCGATAATACTATAAGCCGTCAAAAATACAAAAAATTCACGCATATGCCAAAATATAACGGTCCAAACGGTGTTTTCGTATGTATTTTAAGCATAAAATCGGATTTTTAACATAACAAAAAAGGCAACCCGGTCGGGTTGCCTTTTGATGTTACATAAACAATGCGCTCAATACGAATCGTTGGCACGCTGAGCGGCGGCATAATTGATCTTGAGCGCCGAATTGCGTCGCAACTCCTGCTTGATGTCGGTAACAATACCCATCTTACAATCCTTATCCACCTTGAGCGAAACCACCATATAGGGTTGTTTCTTCTCGTCCATGGCCGAACGCTCGCTGACAATGTAGTCACCGATCTGTCCCACCTCGGCAAAGGCGTCATCCAACTGTACACGGGGTTCGGAGCCATACTGACCACGGTATTTCGGTTGGGGAGTACCTACATAAATGTACTTGACCAGCGATTTTTCCTCCAACTTGGTCAACTGCGTGGCCTCGGGGAACTGAATGCTGACCTTGTACTCCACCTCCTTCATCTGAGTGGCAACCATGAAGAAGAAGAGCAACATGAAGATGATATCCGGCAACGAGGAAGTGCTGATTGCAGGAATCTCTTTGGTACTGGAATCGTCTCTGAATTTACCCATTACTTGTTTCCTCCATAGTTTTTAGGTTCAGCCTCCGAAATCTTCTGGGGATACACCTGGCGGATGATTTTCCGACGGGGATCCTCGTCTTCCATTTCTTCATAGCTCACGCCCCATTTGGCCTTGGCAGCCTCATCACGGATTTCATCGTACGCGGCCGACAACTCATTCTGCACCTGGATATAGGCGGCATAGGAGGTTCCGCGGTCGTTCTGCAACGAGATCAGGTGGTTCTTGGTAACCACCGCCCGTCCATAACCTTCGAACTCCTGCTCTACGCGCTCCGGCAATTTGGGATCGTTGGAGGAATTCAAGACAAAATCACGCGTCATCGCCTTCAACTGGTTGACGTGGATGTATTTCGGATCGTTGGCACCCTGGGTCACCATCAACTGGTCGTTGCTGTTGACCAAAACCACGAAGATATCGCGCTGGTGCACCTTTACATCCTCCTTCTCCTTCTGCTCTTCCGGCATGGGCGGCAGCTGTCTGGACAGACCCTTGTTTACCGCCATGGTAGTCGTTACAAGGAAGAAAATCAAGAGCAAGAAAGCAATATCGGCCGTAGAACTCGAATTGATTTCAGGAACTTTCCGTTTCTTCTTACTCATATCAATGAGGATTAAATTATTTCAATTTCTTGGCGAAACTGCCACATATCATCAGCAACAGGGCGGCGCCCGTCATGATGTACATCAGATACAACTCCGCATCCACGATCTTGACCATGGTGTGGGACGGCACCTCGTCGATGCCCAGAATATTGATCTGTTCACCCGGCGCAATCGCATAGATAATTCCTACGAACACCAGGAAACCCACAAATCCCAATGTGGAGAGCAGCGCTTTCTTGGGATCAGCCATCAACTTGAGTACAAAGTTGACACCCACCATGACCAGCACGGCCAAAGCCGCCAAAGCCACGAAACCGAACATCAGATTGACCAATGCTCCCGTATATACCGGTTCCACATATTCCGCCGTGGGATCCACATCGCCGCCCAGATAGAACAGACCGATGACCACCGCCGTCAATGCGACCAATACCAGAAATACGATTTTAGAAATCTTGTTTGCCATAACCGACTCCTTTCTTTTTAATAAAACCGGTCGGAAAAATCAAGCTTGCTTCTTCTGCTCGCCGTGTTTGATCAAGATGTCGAGCATCGTGATGGAGCTGTCCTCCATGTCACTGACAACAGCCTCGATACGGGACAGGATAAAGTTGTAGAAAATCTGAAGGATGATGGCCACGATCAGACCGGCAACCGTCGTAATCAAGGCAACCTTGATACCGCCGGCCACAATGGTAGCCGAAATATCACCGGGTTGCTGGATCTTATCGAAGGCACCGATCATACCGATAACCGTACCCATAAATCCGAACATAGGAGCCAAACCGATGAACAAACCGATCCAGCTTACGTTGCGTTCCATCAAACCGGTCTGAACACCACCGTAGGAGATGATGGACTTCTCAACCACATCAATGCCTTCGTCGTAGCGGAGCAAACCCTGATAGAAAATGGAGGCGACGGGGCCGCGGGTATTGCGGCAGATCTCCTTGGCCTTTTCCATGTCATTGGCGTCAAGCGCTTCCTCCACAGCCTTCAGCAACTTCTTGGAATCCGCACTGGAAAGGCTCAGATAAACGATACGTTCGATGGCGATAGCCAAACCGAAGATAAGGCAAAGGGCAACCGTGCTCATAAAGCCGGCACCACCTTCGATGAATTTCTGTTTGATGGCTTGATGAATGCCTCCCTGCTCTTCGACAGCGTCCTCGGACACGATTTCGTCGGCAGCGGCCTCTTCGGCTTCGGGGGCGGCAGCTTCTTCAACCTGCTCCTCCGCTACCGGTTGTTCCGCCGGCTCGGCAACTTCATCCTGAGCATATACGCTCATCACACTAACACTGGCAATTACTGCCAATACGGCAAATAACTTTTTCATGTTTGTTCTAAGATTAGAATTTTAACTTACTTTCATTTAGGAGCGGAGAAAGCGGGATTCGAACCCGCGATACGCTTTAGGCGTATACACGCTTTCCAGGCGTGCCTCTTCAACCACTCGAGCATCTCTCCTAATATATGTGCCTGCGGCCGTGCCGAAAGCGGGTGCAAGTTACGAATAATCGGCGATATGGCAATATCTTTTGCGCATTTTTTGAAAAAAAACGCTAAAAAAAGAGCTTTTCGGCGTTTTGTGATGTCGTTTCGGCCACCGTTTCCGCATCCAGACCGAACACCTGTGCCAGCCGGCCGGCCACATGCACCAGGTAAGCCGGCTCGTTGCGATGCCCCCGCATCGGCACGGGTGTCAGGTAGGGCGCGTCGGTCTCGAGCACAATGCGGTCCAGTCCGACCATGGGCAGCTGCTCGACGAAGCGGGCGTTTTTATAGGTACTTACGCCGCCTATGCCGAAATAAAAGTCGCCCAGACGACTGTATTCACGCGCCTGTTCCGCACCTCCGCTGAACGCATGGATCACGCCGCGCAGGCGTCCGGCATCAAACCGTCTGAGCGAGGCGATGGTTTCGGCGAAAGCCTCCCGGCTGTGGATCGAGACCGGCAATCCCTTCTCAACGGCGGCCGCCAGTTGATGCTCAAACACCTGCTTCTGCTGCGGCAGAAAGGATTTATCCCAATACAGATCCAGCCCGATCTCCCCGACGGCCGTCCAGCCGGGATCCCCGATATGGTCGTCAAAGAACTCCATTTCGCGCCGCCACTGTTCATTCACCGAAGTGGGATGAACCCCCAGCATCACCCGGCAGAAATCCGGATAGGCGGCCTGCGTGGCGCGCATCGCCGCATACGAACCGCTGTCCTCATTGGGCAGCAGCACCTGTCCGACCCCCGCCTCGCGGGCCCGCCGGACCACTGCGTCGCGGTCGGCATCGAACGCAGCATCGTAAATATGGGTATGTGTGTCAATGATACGCATAGAATCATACATAAGGAGCCAGAACCGGCAGCATCTCCCGCAGGTCGCGGACCCGGTAGGTGGGTTCAAAGGCGGTTTCAACGCATCCGGTCGGATCACAGAAACACTGGTCAATACCCGCCCGTCGGGCACCTTCAATATCGACGGCGAAATGGTCACCGATCACCAGGCTCTCCCGCTTGCGGGCGTTGGCCGACTGAACCACGCGGTCAAAGTAGGCCTTGGCCGGTTTGTGCTGCCCGATCTCCTCCGAAAGGAACACCTGCCGGAAATACCCCTCCAAGCCGGAATGTGCCAACTTGGCGTACTGCACCTCCTTGAATCCGTTGGATACAATATACATCCGGTATCCGGCCCGGCGGCAGGCCTCCAAAAATTCGCGCGCACCGGGCATCAGGGCCGTCTGTACAACCAACTGCGGTATAAAATCGCGCTGCAGAGCGGCAGCCAGCGCCTCCGCCTCCGGCCCCGCCTCGCGCAAAGGCGCCCGGAAACGCTCCTCGTTCAGGAAGGTCTTGGTGATCCGGCCCGAACCGTAGAGCATCCACAACCGGTCGGTGTGCCGTTTGTAGGCGGCATAGAAAGCCTCGGCCGAAGGATAATAGACAGACAGGCCGTACGCTTCGTACAGGCCTGTCATGACGGCACGCGAATTGGCGTTCACGTCCCATAGGGTGTTGTCCCAATCCAGGAACAGATGGCGGTAGCGCATCAGTCGGTTTGGACAATCAGGTATTTCGACACACTCCAGAAAGCTTCCGGATTGCTGATGCGGAGCGTGTATTTGCGGTCGGAACCACGCTCAAGCGCATACGATCCCACCGGATGCTTGGTCAGAATCTTGGCCGTCTTGGAGTTGATGCGCAACACGCCGAAATCACGGACATCGACAGAGGTAAAGTGCTGGTCGCGGAAGGCTGCCGTCATCTTCTTGGCGTCTATCCCCTTTTGCTTCAATTCCTTACGGCCTGCCAAAATATAATAAGCACGGTTGATGGCAATATCCTGCTCGGCAATGGTCTCGGTCTGCTCAATGGTCTGCGCCTCCAGATCAGCCACTCGGATGGAATAGTTGTTGTTTTCCGTAAGCAGGCTGTCGATACGGAAATCACGGCGCTCCAATTCATACTGCAGGGCTGAAATCTCCACATTCTTCTGCTCCAACTGCGCAGTCAGTTCGGCGATGGTCTTCTGCAGTTTGGCCGACTGGATACCGCTGCGCTTCACCTTTTGCTCCAGTTCCTCAATACGTGCCTTGTTCTCCTCAAGCAAACGGTTGACCATGGCGAATCCCTCGGACACACGCGACTGCATGTCGAGCGAAGGTTCTCCCTCCACCATATCGGAATTGACGGAAATGTAATTCTGCTCTGTACGAATGGCGTCAAATCCTTCATTCACCTTCTGAATCAGATCCATGTATTCCTCCATCTCAGCGAGTTGCTGCTGCTGGACGGTTTGAATGGAATCGCGCTGCAGACGCATGTTCTTGTAGGCATCCGAACGCTCGGCCACATAATCGCAGGCCGACAAAGTCACTAACAAGGCCGCTCCGGCCAAAATCGACATTTTTTTCATTGTTCCTCGTTTTAATTAATTATGTATGTTTTTCCTGTTCCTCATATCCGGCCACCACCAGGACAAACTCCCCCTTGGGCGGCACTTGCGTAAAATGTTCGACCAGCTCATGCAGCGTGGCGGTCATGGACTGGTTGTAGATCTTCGAAATCTCGCGCGAAAACGAAGCCCTGCGGTCCGGTCCGAACACCTCCTCGAACTGCTGCAGTGTCTTGAGCACACGATAGGGCTACTCATAGACCACCATCGTGCGCGGCTCCTGCGCCAACTGACGCAACCGGGTCTGGCGGCCTTTTTTCTGCGGCAGAAAGCCCTCAAAGCAGAAACGGTCCATCGGCAACCCCGAATTGACCAGCGCCGGAATGGCCGCCGTGGCGCCCGGCAGGCATTCCACCGGCACACCGGCCTCAATGCACGCGCGCGCCACCAGAAAACCGGGATCGGAAAGCCCGGGCGTCCCCGCATCCGAAATCACAGCCGCCGTCTTGCCGGCCAACAGCTGCTCCACCACATGCCGGCAGGTTTGGTGTTCGTTGAACTTATGGTGGGCCGACAGTTTGCCCTCAATACCGTAATGCTTGAGCAACACGCTGCTGGTCCTCGTATCCTCCGAAAGGATGAAATCCACTTCCTTGAGCACGCGTATCGCGCGCAAGGTCATATCCTCCATATTCCCTACCGGCGTAGGCACCACATACAGTTTCATCCGTTCGGAAAACGTTTGTGCAACATATCCATGAAATAGACCACGGTCTCCTCCCTGGGATCCCAGTTGAACCGGGTTTTCAGCCATGCCTCCGCTTCCGCAAACGAGGCCAGTGCGTTGACAGCATCGACCGTGGCGGACATCAGCGACGCGTCGCCGCCGAACAAGCCGTGCACAAACCGGATACGGTCGTTCAGACCGATCGCCCTGTGCAGATCGGCGATGTAGCGGCCGTCACGGGTCACCCGCGGGGCCGACGGACGGGGCGCAGCCTCCTGTTCCACCTCCTTTCCCTCAACGGGTGCGGAAGACGGCGCCTCAGCCACGGGAGCGGCGGAAGCCGGCTGGGGGACGGGGGCGGAAACCTCCGACGCCTGAGGCGGCGAATAGGCCATCGACGCATCGTCCGGCTGCGCCAGATAATCGTCCAGACGCGCCTCCAACTCCTTCAATCTTCTGTCAATCTCCTTGATTTCCAGCAAGATCTCTCCTACCACCATTTTTTTATCCATACGGAACCGATACGAATTCAATTTACAAAATTAAAACAATTTGCACAATTTGCCAAATCGTCCGTCAAATTCTTTTACCGCAACTGTTGACAAATTCTGCCGGTGTACAGACAGCGCCCTCGCAAAATATCCTTATCTTTGCCTTCGTGAAAACGCAGGAAAGATACAACACACAGCGCACCCGCCTCATCGAACGGTACGAGGAGAACCCCAAAGGCTACTTCGACCTGGACGAATGGGACGAGATCATCCAGTATTACCTGCACCGGATGCATTTTGCGGAAGCACGCACCGCCATCCGGCAGGGGCTGGGCCTGCATCCCGACGCACCCGAACTCCTCTACTACCGCATCCGGCTACTCACCGACACGGGCAAACACGAGCAGGCGCTGGTGCTCGCCCGTACCTGTATCAAGCGGTTTCAGTCCATGGACAGCGAAACCAGCGGGGACTACATCAACCTCTGGGCCGACACCTTGCTCATTGAGGGCGAGGTGCTGCTCAAACTGCAGCACGGGGACGAAGCCCGCCGGGTCTTCGAGACACTGCGGCGCCCCCTGTTCGGAGATCCGCGCTATGCCTTCCTCGACGCAGCCTACGTTTATCTGAACCAGAATCTCTATCAGCAGGCCTTGGAATGGATCACGGAAGGACTGCGGGAATTCCCGGCCGAAATCGAACTGCTCGACATGGCCGCCTACTGCCTGGCCAACACCGACCGCTATGAGGAAGCGGCCGGCCACCTGCACCGCATCATTGATCTCGATCCCTACAACGACCGGGCCTGGATGGAACTCGGTGATGTGCACAACATGCTCAACAACCCGGCCAAGGCCGTGGAATGCTACGACTTCGCCACGAGCATCAACGACGGCAATCTGGACGCCTGGACGAACAAAGCGAGCGCCTACTACCAGATGGAGGCCTACCAAAAGGCGGCCGACTGCTACCTGCTGCATGCCGAAAAAACAGGCAATGGCGTTGAATCCCTGTTGCTGGCGGCCGACTGCTACGAAATGATGGACCGGCACGATGACGCGCTCCGGATCTTTCGCCGCTGCCTGGAGCTCCAGCCGGAGAACGGTGAGGCCATGGAGGGCGCCGGCATCTGCGAGATTGAGCTGCAGCACTACAACACCGGCATCGACCTGCTCACCAAGGCGCTGGCCCTCGACCCCACCTCCAACGACTCGTGGTTCTACCTCGGGCAGGCCTACACACAGTTGGACCAAGACGCCATGGCGGTAGCTGCTTTCCGCAAATGCCTGGAACTGGATCCGAACCAACCGACGGTGCTGCTCGACCTCGGCGTGCTGTTCTTCGAGGCAGGCCGCTACCCGGAGGCATTGCATTACTATCAGGAGGCCGCCTTGATTGACCCCGAAACCGAAAACGTACACCTCGCTCTCGCCCTCACCTATTTCGGCTTGGGCGACATCGAACATTTCACGTCCGAAATTCAATTGGCGCAGGACCGCAACCTGGAGAGTTTCCGGTTGGCGATGGAGGTTTTCCCCGAATGCGCATCTTACATTGACCCGTTGTTATGAAGGCTGTTTGGATCCTTTTGCTGACCATCGCTTTGAGTCTGACCTCCCCGCAGGTTGTTGCCGCGGAGACGGCCGACAGTTCCTCCTGGGTGGACCGGGTGGAGCAATGGTACGGCCGCCACATGAACTATGCCACGGTCACGGCCCTGATGGCGGTGGAGAGTTCGTTCATCCCCTTCCCCTCCGAAATCATCATTCCTCCGGCTGCCTATGTGGCGGCTGCCGATGACAACCCCATGACGGTTCCCGGCGTAGTGCTGTTCGGTACGCTCGGCGCCCTGCTGGGGGCTTTGGTCAACTACCTGCTTTCGCTCTGGCTGGGCCGTCCCATTGTCTATGCCTTCGCCGACAGCCGCATCGGCCGGCTGCTCCTGCTCTCGGGCGACAAGGTCCGTAAGGCGGAGGACTACTTCAACCAACGCGGCAAGGTATCCACGCTTATCGGACGGCTTATTCCCGCCATCCGCCAGTTGATTTCCATTCCGGCCGGTCTGGCCCGCATGCCGCTCGGTTCGTTCATGCTTTACACCGCCCTGGGAGCGTCGGTGTGGAACATGCTGCTGGCCTTGCTTGGCTACCTGGCCCATGGCAACAAAGCGCTGATCCACCAATACAGCCGCGAGCTGTCCATCCTGCTGGCGGTGCTGTTCCTTGTATTCATCCTCTATCTGATTGTCCGTCATGTTATTCTGCAAAAAAAGAAATCCGCTGAAGGTTGAACGTCTGTACGGCATCATCGGCCGTCCGCTGGTGCATTCGTACTCCAAACAGTTCTTTCACGAAAAGTT
>JAGDAS010000076.1 GCA_017959385.1 Paludibacteraceae bacterium | reverse complement strand
GAGGCGCTGAACTTGAAGATGGCTTCGTCGTAGTTGCCTTTTTCCATGGCGGCGATACCCTCGTTATAGAAGATTTCGGATTGGGGCAGCCGCAAAGTGCTGGCTACAACTGTCTTGGGTTTTTTGGCGGCAGTCGCCTGGCCGATGCCGAGCAAGACGGCCAACAAGACTAAATACAGTTTCTTTTTCATTTTTCCAGATTGGTTATATGTTGCTGCCAGCGCCAGGCTGACAACAGGGTTTCCTCGAGTGTTTTTACGCTTTTCCATCCCAATTCACGCTCCGCCAGGGAGGGGTCGGCCCATATCTGTCCGATATCGCCCGGTCGGCGTGCTTCGTAGCGGAAGGGAACGGATGCACCGGTGGTACGGATAAAGGTGTCCACCAATTCCCTGACGGAGGTACCGCGTCCGGTTCCGATGTTGTAGGTACGCCATCCGGCCGGGACGTGCCGCATGTGCTCCAATGCGCAGACATGGGCGCGGGCCAGATCGCTTACATGGATGAAGTCGCGGATGCAGGTGCCGTCGGGGGTGGGGTAGTCGTTGCCGAAAATGCGCAGTTCCCTGCGGATGCCGGCGGCGGTTTCGGTAACGTAGGGCAGCAGGTTCTGCGGAACACCCTGCGGTTTTTCGCCGATCAGACCGCTCTCATGGGCGCCGATGGGGTTGAAATAGCGGAGTGCGGTGGCCGAAAGCGATGGGTCGGCGTGTACGGCATCCTGCAGAATGCGCTCGCACATCTGTTTGGTGGCTCCGTAGGGGGATGTGGCCGGTTGTATGGGGCTTTGTTCCGTTACCGGCGGGTTGCCGGGGGTGCCATAGACCGTGCAGGAGGACGAAAAGACGATTTGGTTGACGCGATGCGCCTGCATAGCCTGCAGCAGCGTGACGAGCGCCCCCAGATTGTTGGCATAATAGGCCAGCGGCAGAAGCTCCGACTCGTTTACGGCCTTCAGTGCGGCGAAGTGGATGACGGCATCCAACTTCGGATGGCGCTGGAACAACCGGTCGAGTGCGGCACGGTCGCAACAGTCCGTTTCGTAGAATACGGGGATTTGGCCGGTGATGGCCCGGATGCCATCCAGTACACTGCGGTCCGAATGGCACAGGTTGTCGGCAATGACGACACTGTGGCCCGCCTGCAGCAGCTCAACCACGGTGTGCGATCCGATGTAGCCGGTTCCGCCTGTTACCAAAATCTCCATACAATGCTCTATGTGTAATGCGTGTGCAAATATAGTGTTTTTTAATTAGAGGTAGCATATTTTTGCTTATCTTTGTGCCACCTATGGCGCGTATTATGGCGATAGACTACGGACGCAAGCGGACCGGATTGGCCGTAACGGATCCCTTGCAGCTGGTACCGGGGGCGTTGACCACGGTGCCCACGTCCGGATTGATGGACTATCTGCGCGGTTATTTTGAACGCGAACAGGTGGAGCGTGTCGTGCTGGGCCACCCCCGTCAGATGGACGGAAGTGACTCGGAATCCATGCGTTACATCGCTCCCTTTATCGGTCAGTTCCGCAAAGCGTGGCCCCATTTGCCGTTAGAGCTTTTTGACGAACGCTTCACCTCCGTGCTGGCGCACCGTACCATGCTCGATGCCGGGTTGGGGCGCAAGGACCGGCAGAACAAGGCCCTGGTCGATGCCCTGAGTGCGACCATCCTTTTGCAGGACTATATGGAAAGTAGAAAATTCAACCCATCCGGCTTATGATTTATCCCATTGTATTGTACGGAAGTCCCGTACTCAAGAAAGTGGCTGCCCCCATCGACAGCAGTTATCCGGAGCTCTCCCAGCTTATCGACGACATGTTCAAAACCATGTACAAAGCCGACGGTGTCGGGTTGGCGGCTCCTCAAATCGGACTCTCCATCCGGGTGTTTGTGGTCGATGTGTCCGCTTTGGGCAAGGAGATGCCCGAATGTGCGGGTTTCAAGAAAGTCTTCATCAATCCCGAGATCCTTTCCAGTGAAGGCGACCTGGTGGCCCGGGAGGAAGGCTGCCTCAGCCTGCCCGGCATCTCGGAAACGGTACGTCGTCCCGAAAGCATCACCATACGCTATTTTGACGGGCAGTGGAACGAACATGTCGAGACCATTCACGGATTCGCTGCCCGTGCGGTGCAGCATGAGTACGACCATATCGACGGTCATGTATTTGTGGATAAGATTTCGCTCATCCGCAAGCAGATGATCGCCTCCAAGTTGTCGGCCTTGTCCAAGGGGAAGGTGACATGCCGTTACAAAACACGCTCTTGACAGGGAGGTCAGACTTCCAGAAATTTCAGAAGTTCGAATATTTGTTTGTTGGCATCGTCCAATTGGCTGTTGGAGAGAATGAAGTCGGCTTTGGCCGCTTTCTTCTCCTCTGACCATTGGGCCGCCATGCGTTCGCGTACCGCCGCCTCGTTGGTGTGGTCGCGTTCGATGGTGCGCTCCAACCGCTCGTTTTCGGGGGCTGAGACCACCACTACGGTGTCCACATATCGGTTGAATCCCGATTCGAACAGGATGGCCGATTCCATCAGCACTACCCGCTCGCCGTCTTCGGCGCGCTGTCCGCACCATTGCTCAAACGCTTCCAATACACGCGGATGTACGAGTGCGTTCATCTGTTCGCGCAGGGTGGGGTCCTGAAAAATGCGGGAGGCGATGTAGGAGCGGTTGGGCAGTTCGCCGTTGTAGCTCTCCTCGCCCAGCAGTTGCTTGATCTGCAGTTTCAGGCGTTCGTCGTTTTCCAGCAGACGGCGGCTCTCTATGTCGGCATAGAACACCGAAAGGCCGGCTGCCTCCAGCCGATGGCAGAAGAAGGTTTTGCCACTGCCGATGCCACCTGTTATACCTACGCGTTTCATGTCAGTCGGTTACTTGAATCACCCACTGAATCTCGTTTTGAACGATTTTCGGGTTGCGTACATAGTCCGGTGCCTCCTGTAGCTGCACCGTGTGGCGGTTGGAGTTGCTGCGCAGCAGCTCCTCGTATTCGATCTGAATGGAGAATTCGTTGGCATTGACCTCCTTGAACCGGCTGATGCCGACCAAATAGGTAACATTCACTTCGGAGGGCAGCAGCTTGACCACCACCGATTTGGGGACATTGTTGACGTGGATGGGGACGTTGCGCGAGTCTTCGGTGAAGAATTCCACCGGGGCGGTGACGAGCACGTAACCGGGGCGTGCCTTGGTGTGCTTGGGGGGCTGCAGCGAAGCCCGCCATTGCAGCGTGTCTTTGATGTTGTTCTCTTCAATCAACGAGGTGTACACACACGGTATTGTGTCAAGTACCTTGCGGTGACCGAACAGACTGACCGAGTCCGGCGTGATGGTCAGCGAGTCGCTGGCATAGTATTGTTTGGCATATCCCAGTTTGGTGCGTGCCCGTACGGGCACCCGTTTGGATTCCAACTGCACCTGTTCCAGCGTGATGGTGGCGGGGTAGTAGTCCAGTACAACGGTGGTGGGGGGGAGCAGGTCGTGAATCCGTTTTTCGAACACCCGTGCGGTGTTCAGTGTGACTTTGCGGTCGGCCTGCAGGTTGTATTCCGACAGATCCAGCACCAGGGTGTCCTGCTGACGGCCGAGCTCGCGGGCCAGCGAAAGCCCCTTGTCCTTGATCTTGACCTCAATGGTTTCGGGTAGATCCATGGTGCACTCCAAGTCGGCGGCCAGATTCTCGTACCTTACCGGGAATACGGTGTTCGCCTCGTAGTTCTTGTTGAGCGACACCAGCAGCCAAAGGCAGAAGGAGAGCAGTAGAGACAACAGAAAGACGAGTACGTTTCTCGAAAAGAGAAACGCCTTCAGCCTGCTCCACAGGGAGCGGACTTCCAGTTCTTCGGAACTGTTGTCCATACGGATACCGGTTATTCGGCCTTGGGAGCCTCTTCGTCCGCCTGTTTTTCCTCCTCTTTCTTGCCGGAGGTGGTGGCGGCGCCCGATGCGGTGTCGGCTGCGTTGGCGAATACCGAACCCTTGTCCACGTTGATATTGACGCCCTTGGAGATTTCCAGCACGATGCGGCTGTCCTCAATTTTGACTACCTTGCCGTAAATGCCGCCGGCGGTGATGACTTTGTCGCCCGGGCGCATGCTTTCGCGGAATTTCTGGATTTCTTTCTGTTTTTTGCTCTGCGGACGGATCATGAAGAAGTAGAATACGACAAAGAGCAGCAGGAGCATGATGATGCCACTCCATTGGTTGCCTCCGGCTTGCGGAGCTGCGTCTGCGAGAACGGTGATCAGGGTCATAATGATGCTTTTTTAATGGGTTATTGTTTTACTGTGGCGCCCGCTTTCAGCAGTTTTCCGCTTTCGCGCAGTTCGTTGACAATCTTGTCCAACACGCCGTTGATGAAGTTGTAGCTGCTTTCTGTGCTGTAGTACTTGCTGTCCTCGATGTACTCGTTGAGCGTGACACTGACCGGAATGGTGGGGAAGTGCTCGATTTCCGCCAAGGCGGCTGTCATGATGGCCATATCCATGGTGGCGATGCGTTCCGACTTCCAGTTCTTGGCCGTGGTCTCGATCATCTTCAGGTAACGCTCCTGGTTCTTGAGGGCGGTCTCCAGCAGTTCCTTGCCGTAGTTCACATCCTCTTCGTTGTTGTACATGGGCAGCAGGGGCTGCTGCTCGGGCGCTTGGGTGAGGTCCAGCCGTTTGATGGTTTTCTCTACAAAACTGTACACGATTTCCAAATCGTCGTTCCAGAATATGTTGATGTCTTCCAACTGGTTGGTCAGGGCCTCGTTCGGGGCCAGGATTTTCTTGTAGATATTGCGCCAGAGCATCTTGTCCTCGTCAAAGTCGCGCTCCGTGTGCTCCATATACGTCTTGTACAGTTCGCTTCCGGCGATGGTGTTGAACAGGTCGCGGATCAGTTCGTCGTATTCCGACCACGAAATGCCGTGCTCCTTGACATACAGTTGCAGGGCTTCGTTCTTGGCCAGGTGCTTGATGAGTTCGTTGTTGATAAAGCGGATGTTGGGTTTGCGCTCCTCTTCGGTCGGGCGGAGTTTGTTCATACCGGCCTCAATGCGCTTCACCGCGTAGTCGTTGATGGCGAGGGGGAGTTGCAACAGCCAGTGGTACAGTTCGTATGCTTTGTCAATGCTGCGTGCCAGCTCGTCGGTGGCGGCTTGGATGTTTTCTTTCGGATTCTGCATCCAGGCGTAGAGCAGCTGGATGACTTTGATGCGGATTAAGACTCTGTTGATCATGGATAGGGACGTTTTCGGTGCAAAGGTAAGAAAATAGCTGGAAATAAAGAATAAACCGCCGATAAATTTGGAAATTTAACAAAAAAAACCAATATTTGCATATTGTTAAAAAAAGAGGATATGATCAGTTTGTTTGGAAGGCAGCACAAGGAGCCTGCGCCTGCGCCTGCCCCCTATCGGGAAGAGAGAGAGGACCGGGAGATCGTTTTTTCCAAATCGGTCAAGGCCGGGAAGCGTGTTTATTACCTGGATGTCAAGCGGGATCGTAAGGACGATCTCTTCTTGTCCATTACGGAGAGCAAGCGCAAGGCGGTGACGGACGACGGACAGTTTGTCTTGGAGAAGCACAAGATTTTTCTCTATAAGGAGGATTTCGATAAATTCGAGGAGGCGCTTAAGGAGGTGCTTGGATACATGCGCGCGTCCATGACGCAGGCGGAGCCCGCTCCGGCCGGTGATGCCGCCGATGCCGAGTGATTTCCGGCAGTCAGCGTGGAAATAAAAAAAGCTATCGGATTCCGATAGCTTTTTTATTCTGTACAATTTGCTTTCCTCAGCCTTCGACAATCGATTCGGTGGGGCAGGCGGCGGCGCAGGAGCCGCAGTCGATGCACTTTTCCGGATCGATGCTGTACTTTTCGCCTTCGGAGATTGCTTCAACGGGGCATTCGCCGATGCAGGTACCGCATGCGATGCAACCGTCAGTAATTACATGTGCCATAATAGAGTAAATTTAAAATAGGATAACGTGCCACAAAGTTAGTCATTTCTCTGAATCCGCACGGTGTTGCCGCCATAAATTTTATAAAAAGATGTAAAATACACTTTTTCTGCCCGCCTGTCCGATAAATTGTGTATCTTTACGGGCTGAAACAATTAACGACAAATAGAAACTGTTGAAATGAACAAAGTAGATGTGCTTCTGGGTCTCCAATGGGGGGATGAAGGCAAGGGGAAGGTTATTGATGTACTGACTCCCGACTATGACGTGGTTACGCGATTTCAAGGAGGCCCCAATGCCGGGCATACCCTGGAGTTCGACGGGCAGAAATACGTGTTGCGTTCCATCCCGTCCGGTATTTTCCAAGGCGACAAGGTCAATGTCATCGGCAATGGTGTCGTACTGGATCCCGCCCTGTTCAAGGCTGAAGCGGAGGCTCTGTCCGCATCCGGACACGATTTGACCCAACGGCTGTATATTTCCAAGAAGGCGCATTTGATTATGCCAACGCACCGTGTGCTCGATGCCGCCAACGAAGCGGCCAAGGGTGCCGCCAAGGTGGGTACGACGGGCAAAGGCATCGGACCTACCTATACCGACAAGGTGAGCCGGAACGGCTTGCGTGTGGGCGATATCCTGCACGGTTTCGAGCAGAAGTATGCGGCTGCCAAGGCACGTCACGAATCCATCCTCAAAGGCATGAACTACACGGATTATGACATCACGCAGGCGGAGAAGGAATGGATGGATGGCATCGAATACCTGAAACGATTCAAACTGATCGACAGCGAGCATTATATCAACCAACTGATCGAAGAAGGCAAATCCATTCTGTGCGAGGGCGCCCAAGGCACCATGCTGGATGTTGATTTCGGTTCGTATCCCTTTGTAACATCCTCCAATACCATTTGTGCGGGTGCTTGTACCGGACTCGGTGTGGCTCCCAACCGGATCGGCGACGTGTACGGTATTATCAAGGCTTACTGCACGCGGGTGGGCAGCGGTCCTTTCCCCACCGAGCTGTTCGATGCCACGGGCGACGCGCTTTGCAACAAGGGACATGAGTTCGGCTCCGTAACCGGACGCAAGCGCCGTTGCGGTTGGATTGACCTGGTGGCCCTGAAGTATGCTGTGATGATCAACGGAGTGACCAAGTTGATTATGATGAAAAGCGATGTATTGGATGATTTCGATACCATCAAGGCCTGTGTGGCCTACGAGGTGGACGGCGAAACCATCGACTATTTCCCCTACGAACTATCGGACAAGGTGAAGCCGGTGTACAAGGAGTTGCCGGGGTGGAAGACGGATATGACCTCCATGAAGAAGGAGTCCGAATTTCCGCAGGCGTTCAACGACTATATCGATTTCCTCGAGGATGAGTTGAATGTCCCCATCAAGATCGTTTCCGTGGGGCCGGACCGCGAGCAAACCATTGTCCGCTACCTGCCCGAGTAGTTCCTACACCTATAAATAAAGCAGCGGGGTGGAGCCGTCAGGCCCCACCCCGCTTGTATTAGGGAGGAGGGTGGTTATTCGAATTTGCTGATACGTTGCAGCCGATCCTCGTCCAAAATGCGGATTTTGCGTCCCTTGACTTCCAAGATGCCCTCTTTGGAGAGCTGGGCCAGTGTGCGGATGGCATTGGAGGTGGTCATGTTCGATAGGGAGGCCAAATCCTCGCGCGACAATGTGACGGCCAACGTACCGCTGCCGTCGGCCTCCAAACCGAAATTGTCCTTGAGATGGAGCAGCGATTCGGCCAAACGGCCGCGTACATGGCTTTGGGTCAGCACTACCGAACGGGCGTCGGCTATGCCGAGGTCAACCGAAAGGAAGTGGATGAAGGCGAACGAAAGGTCGGGATTGTCGTGTATGAGCCGGCGGACAACGGCTTCCGGTACTTCCAGCACGATGCTGGGTTCAAAGGCGGTTGCTGTGGTAACGTATTTTTCGCCGGCGAACATAGCGCGGTAGCCGAGCAACTGGTCGGCCTTGATGAAGCGTACGATCTGGTTGCGGCCGCCCATGCCGGTTTTGAAGATTTTCACCTTGCCCGACAGTACGATGATCAGGTGGGTGGGTTGTTCCCCTTCTCCGTAGATGTATCCGTTCTTTTTGACATGACGGATGGCGGAGTGTTCGATCATATAGTTCAACTCGCTGTCCGACAACAGATTCCATGGATGCTTCTGTTGCAGGATGGCGCGTGCGTTGGGTTCGTTTGAAGACAT
The DNA here is from genome assembly GCA_017959385.1 of Paludibacteraceae bacterium. Classification (GTDB taxonomy): domain Bacteria; phylum Bacteroidota; class Bacteroidia; order Bacteroidales; family Paludibacteraceae; genus Enterocola. The sequence continues at coordinate 9,091 of JAGDAS010000076.1, read as the reverse complement.
TTTTCTGCTTTTGGAATGTGTTCTTAGGCACAAAAATACTACAATTGTCGGAAAGCGGCGGCTTTTTTTGTCGTTTTTTTCAAAAATACTATCTTTGTACAAGCATTTTAACCGTTATGACGGAATTTGAAATAGACGATTTGGATCGGAAGATCCTGAAAATGGTGGCTGCCAATGCGCGTGTGCCGTTCCTGGAGATCGCCCGCGAATGCAATGTGTCCGGTGCAGCCATCCACCAGCGTATTCAGAAACTGACCGCCCAAGGGGTGGTCAAAGGTTCGGAGTTTATCATAGACCCGCAGAAGGTGGGCTTCCATACCTGCGCCTATATGGGTTTGTGCCTCAACGATGCCGGTGATTGTTCCGCCGTGGTCGAGGCGCTCGAGAAGGTGCCCGAGGTGGTAGAGTGCCATTATACCACCGGCAAGTATGCCATGTACCTGAAGGTCTATGCCCGCGACAATGCGCATTTCCTGCACATTATCCACAATTGCATCCAGTCCATCCCCGGTGTGTCCGGAACGGAAACGCTGATCAGTCTCGACGAGGCTTTCCGACGCCAAATCCCCGTTGATGGAGAGTAGGCCCGCCGCCGTCATTTGCCGGAAACAGGAATAATCACCTTGACTGGGAAATCCACTTCGCCGTACACGACCAACCGCTTGGTCCGTGTGTTTCCGTACAGATAAATGTGTTTGTAGAACCGCCCGTTGGGCAGCCCGTTGAGGCGGATGCGTACGCTCAGACCGCCGGCCAGGTCGTTCTGAGCCTCGGCATTGAGGAAGTGCAGTATCTCGACGCCGCAGGAGGTGACGATGCGCCGGTAGTCCAGTTCGGTATCGCCTGTGCTGCAGAAACTGAAGGTGGCTTCCGGCTCGTCGGTCTCTTCCGTGAATTGCCCTACATAGACGCTGTCTGTTTCAAACGCCGCAACGGATTTGGCCCGGCCGATGGCGGGGCAGATCAGCAGCAGAAGGATCAAGGCGGCCGTTTTATTCATGCGCAGGGAACGGATGATACGCAAATATAACGAAAAAAAACCGTACCGCGCGGGCGGTACGGTTTTTTGTTGCAGTCGGCTGTGCCTTATTGAGCGGCGCCTTCCTCAGCCTCGGGGCGCGGTTTCGGAATCACCTGGCCCTTGATGTTGATGATCTGCTGCTTGGAGTCGGGCGAACCCAATACCGTATAGGTGATGGTCACACTCTTGTTGAAGTTGCCCGGACGGCCACTGGGATTGTAGGTTACCTTGATGTAGCCCGATTTACCTGGAGCGATCGGCTCCTTCGGCCATTCCGGCGTGGTGCAGCCGCAGCTGGCGCGCACGTTGGTCAAAGTAAAGGGGGCGTTGCCGGTGTTGGTGAACTCAAATACATGGGTGACTTTACCGTTTTCTTCCTGAATGCTGCCGAAATCGTGTACACGTTCACTGAACTCCAGTTCGGCGGGAGCGATGGCGGCGTCTTGTGCGGCAATGCTTCCGCAAATGGCCAGCAGAACGCTCATGATTAAAACTTTTGCTTTCATATGAGTTTGTTTTTAATGGTTTTTGTTGTGTATGACGCAAAGATATACAAAAAGTTTACTCGGTGGAACCGCTTTAACTGTTTTTTACTCCCACTCGATGATGCCCGGGGGCTTGTGGGTGACGTCGTACCAGAGTGATCCGGCGCCTTCGGCCACGAAACGCTTCCATAAGCCCTGCAGCAGCTGCTGGTCGATTTCGGCAAAATTGGCCGTCATGGCTTCGGAACTGTTGACCGGGCGCATCACGATGCAGGGTTTGCCGGCCGTGCGCAGCGGGGTCAGGACCACCGGCATTTGCCAAATGGTTTCGTATAGCTGGTTTTCGCGCAGGAATTGCGTACAGATGTTGTCGAATTTGCGCAGTTCGTCGAAGTTTCGGGCGGTGGCGTATTGCTCCGTCAGTTGCGGCATTTCACCGCTGACGCTGCCCACCTGCCAAATGACGCGGTTGATGGCTTTGAAGCGGTTGACCAGCTCGGTGCTGAAACGCTCGCAGGCCTTCCAATCGAGCGACGGAGTGGTCAGCAGGAAGGGTTGGGCGTAGGTGCGTCCGTCGCCTTGCACGCCAACGCTCTTGACCGGCAGGATACGGCCGTCAATGCCGTTGGCACGCAGGTAGTCGTTCAGGCCGGGGGTGCTGTCGTTGGTTTCGAAAGTGCCTTTGCCGTCACTGCAGAGCAGGCGGACACCCAGTCCCGGTCCGGGGAAGGGATGGCGCCATACGAGGTCGTGCGGTATGCCCAGTTCTTCGCCCAAGGCGCGCACCTCGTCTTTGTACAGGTCGGCCAGCGGCTCGAGCAGCATGCCTTTCTCCATCAAGTCCAATACCTCTTTTACACGGTTGTGGTGGGTTTTGATGAGGTCGGCGTTCTTGGTGCCGCCGCTCTCGATGGTGTCGGGGTAGATGGTGCCCTGTGCCGTCATCCATTGGCTGAAGTCGAGGTTGAGCTTGGCCATTTCCTGGTCTTTGACCGTGAGGAAGGTGGCGCCGATGCGCTTGCGTTTCTCCTCCGGGGCGGTGATGCCTTCGAGCCGGCTCAAAAATTCGTGCGAGGCATCGACCACCAGCAGGTTGTTCATGCCCTCGCGTTTGAGAAAGTCGGTGATGTTCTTCGATTCGCCCAAGCGCATCATGCCCTTGTCGATGTGCAGGCCCAGTACGCGGTCGGTGCCGAGCACACGGTTGAGCAGTACGAAGGCCACGGTGCTGTCCACGCCGCCCGATACGAGCAGGAACACTTTGCGGTTGCCCACTTCTTTGCGGATTTTGTCGGTGATGAGGGGCAGGTAGCTCTTCATGTTCCAAGTGCGCTGGCATCCGCAGATGTCGATGAAATTGTCGAGCAGCTGCATGCCGTAGCGGCTGTGGGTGACTTCGGGGTGGAACTGGATGCCGTAAATCTGCTTTTCGGCAAATGCCACCGCGGCTACCTCGCAGTCTTTGGTCGAGGCCACGATCCGGTACCCTTGGGGCAGTACCTCCACGCGGTCGCCGTGGCTCATCCACATGGGCGACGAAGCCGGAATGCCCTTGAGCAACGGGCATGCGGCGTCCTTGACCTGCAGGTCGGCGATGCCGTATTCCTTGACGTTGCCCGGCTGTACTTTGCCACCCAATTGGGTGGCCAGCAGCTGGTGGCCGTAGCAGATACCCAGCTTGGGTATCGGGAGGTTGAGGATTTCGGGGTTGTATTCGGGGGTGTCTTCGGCATATACGCTGGCCGGACCGCCGCTGTAGATGATGCCTTTGGCGCCGGCGAGCTCGCTGACCGGGGCTGCGGGCGAATGGATTTCGGTGAACACTCCCAACCGGCGGACGCGGTTGGCGATGAGGTGGGCGTACTGGCCGCCGAAGTCGAGGACGATGATTTTCTCTTGCATAGGCCTTGTGTTTGCGGAAGCAAAGGTAAGAAAAATTCCCACACGAATCAACGAATCCGTATGGGAAACTTGCTGACGGGCCGTAAGGTTAAAAATGTTAAAAAGTATTAAAACAACGAGGGCGTTGTTGCAGATTCATCGGAAAGGTCGTACATTTGCATTGTCAGAACAGGAGAGTGGTTCCCGTGTGGAACTTGAGATATCTTCAGTAACCGGTTCGCCGGTTACACCCTCCCAAGCTTGTAGGGGTGCGGGCTTGGGAGGTTTCTTTTTACCCATACGCGACAGTTTAATCCGATTTATCCGAATGATGGAACAATCTTCTTTGGCTCATAAAAACGGCCGGCCGGCGGCTCAGGATACGCCGCGCGCCAAACGCGACGCTCTGCTGGGTGCCCGTTTGGTGGAGGCGCTCAAGGCCCGGCATTTTGATGCTTTTTATTGTGCCACGCCCGATGAGGCGAGGCAGCGGATCTTCTCCCTGATTCCCCCCGCCGACGTAGTGGCATGGGGAGGCTCTATGACGATGGAGGAACTGGGTGTTATCGATTGGGTGCGTCAGAACCGCCCGGTGATTGACCGGGACAAGGCACAGAGCCGCGAGGAGAAACTGGAACTGATGCGCCGTTCGCTGCTCTGTGACACCTATTTGATGGGCACCAATGCCTTGACGGCCCAAGGAGAGTTGTTCAATATCGATGCCAACGGTAACCGGGTGGCGGCGCTGACGTTCGGCCCCAAGCAGGTGATTGTGGCGGTGGGTATGAATAAGGTGATGCCGACCTTGGAGGAGGCTGTTTCGCGGGCTCGGCATACCGCGGCCACCATCAATGCCGCCCGTTTTGATGGCGTACGCGGCTGTACGAAGACGGGGCAGTGTACCGACTGCAAGTCGCCCGACAGCATTTGCTGCAGCCTGGTGTGCACACGGCTGTGCTGTGTGCCGGGCCGGATCAAGGTGGTGCTGGTAGGCGGCGACTGGGGTTACTGATCCTCAGCCGCTTCGTGCTTACGGGCTGCCTCCTCAATGGCTTCGTCGTGCCCCGACAGTGCGGCGAATGGGGCGAACTGGGCCGCCCGCTGCTGCATGGACAGGTGCGGATGTTTTGTCGAAACGTGATGGGGCAACCGGATAATGTCGTCGTAGTTGTCGTTCATGCCTGATGTCCTCCTATTTGGTTGTTGCGGTCTTTGGCTGTAGCGCCTTCTTTGTAACTGATGCCATTAAGAATGGCATTTTTCCCATATTTGTTTTTGATGTTGAGCAGCGCTTCCTGCATGCGCCGTTCCTTGGCGCGGGCGGTCTCCTCCTGTTCGTTTTTCCGGGCTACTGCCTCGTAGTCGGTAAAAAGCTCCAATTGCAGCGGCCCGTGGCGGTGCTTTGCCAACCGCTCGTCCTCTACATGCTGGGCGGCCAGTGTGATGCGTCGGATGAGCAGGTCCTGTTGCACCATGCGCCCCATCAGTTGCTTGACAGTCTGACGGATGATCCGTGACGACGATGTGGGACGCTCCAGGTTCTGCGATCCGTGGGCGGGTTTGGGTACCGGCCGGCCGTAGTGGTCACGGACCACCGGCCCCTTCCAACGGGCGGATAGCCCGGGGTGGGTGAGATTGGCGGTGTCGTAGTTGACGGTCAGAGTCAGTTGGTCGGTGGTCAGGCGTTTGCCGACCAGGTCAAGAGCCATAGCATCGGCCATTTCCAGTGCTACGACCACCGCTTTGTCGTACGGGTAGGGTTCCGACAGTACTTGGCTGCTTGAAAGGGATCGTACTTCGGGCCGGTATGCGTGGGCATCGGCGATGGTGCAGGGTTCCCAACCCCAGGCATGGTCGATCAGCAGCTCGGCCTGCACGCCGAAGAGCCGGTAGAGCAAATCTTCGTGTTCCAGCGAGGTGCGGGCGATTTTGCCCATGGTGTCAATGCCGTAGGGAGCCAGTTGGTCGGCAATGCCGCGTCCGACCCGCCAGAAACTGGTGAGCGGCCGGTGGTTCCACAGTTGCTCCCGGTAGCTGGTTTCGTCAAGTTCGGCGATGCGTACGCCATTCCGGTCGGCGGGCAGATGCTTGGCCACGATGTCCATGGCCACCTTGCACAGGTACAGGTTGGTGCCGATGCCGGCAGTGGCGGTGATGCCGGTCTGCCGGAGTACGTCGTGTATCATGTGCATGGCCAGCTCGCGCGCGGTCATCTTGTAGTTGGCCAGGTAGGGGGTGACGTCCATCATCACCTCGTCGATGGAATAGACCAGAATGTCTTCGGCGGCGATGTACTTGAGGTACATTTGGTAAATCTGCGTACTGTAGCGGATGTAACGGGCCATCCGGGGCGGGGCCACAATGTAGTCGAGCGCTGTCTGCGGATGATCCAGCACCTCCTGGTGGTTGAACGATTTTCCGGTCAACCGGTGTCCGGAAGCGTCGGCCTGCCGCCGGCGGTTGACTTCGCTCACGCGTTGCTCCACCTCGAAGAGCCGGGCTCTTCCGCCTATGCCGTAGCTTTTGAGCGAGGGCGAAACCGCCAGGCAGATGGTCTTGTTGGTCCGTTTCGCATCGGCCACGACCAGGTGGGTGGAGAGCGGGTCCAATCCGCGCTCCACACATTCCACGGATGCGTAGAACGACTTCAGATCAATGGCGATATAGGTGCGCTGTTGTCCGCTCATGGTAGTCGGTTTACCTTGCAAGATTACGAAAAAAGCGGCAATTTCCGGGCATGGAATGCCACCGAAATATCAACAATTCAGCGGCCGTAGCGGCGGATGATGTTGTAGGCACCGTGCAGTCCCAGTTCGCCCGCCCGGCTCAGATCGTCGCGTCCGGCCTCCTTCCTGCCCTGGTAGAGATAGATGAGTCCGCGGTTGTAATAGGCTTCCGCCAATTCGCCGTACAGGCGGATGGCCTGGCTGAAGCTTTCGACAGCGTGGCTGAACTGGTGCGCGCTGAGTTGGGCGCAGCCCAGATTATAATAGATATAGGCGAAATCCGGTTCATAGTGTGCGGCCAGCTGGTAGTCGCGGATGGCGGCGGGCAGGTCTTCACCGCCCGGTTCGTCGGCCAGTACCGATTCCTGTGCTTTCTGCATATGGGCGTTGCCGGCCAGGAAGTAGTAGAAACCGGGTTGTCCGTGGTGTTCGGCCAGGTAGGTCATTTCCCGTACAGCGGTGCTGTTGTCGCCCGTCAGGGATGAGCGTACGGCGTATTCCCAACGGAGGGTCCGCCGGCTGCTGTCGGCTTGCAGACGGGCTGCCAGTACGGCCGTTTGCCGGAGGGCTTGCGCCGCCTCGTCGCCTTCAGGCCTGTACGGCCGGATGCAGAAGGTCCATGCGGTGGCGCAGGCTTTGTTCAAACTGTCCAGTTGCCGGTGGGCCAGCGTGTGTCTGAACCTGCCGTCGGACGAGTCGGGAATGCCGAGGGTGAAGATGCCCATCGGGTCGATGAGCACCTCCTTGTACTGCACTTGTCCGCGGATTTCGCTTTTGTAACGGTCGGCGTCCTTGCGGTCCAGCGCTTGCAGGGTGGCGTGTGCTTCGGCGGAAAGGGGCTCGCCGCTGTCGTTTCCCTGGCGCTCCTTGCGCTTGCCGCTCATGATTTCCTGTTCGATGACCTGTGCCTGGTAACGGTCCCGTTCCGCACCGGTGCGGTCGCGCAGTTTCCGTTTGACCTCGCTGCGTCCGTACCAGGCGGGTACAAAGTCGGGGTAGCGTGTCAGGATGCGGTCGTAGTCGGTGAGGGCGGTTTGATAATCGCCCAACTGGGTCTGCAACAGGGCCCGTTGCAAACGGGCGGTGTAGTGGTCGGGAGCGAGAGCCAGACAGGTGTTCAAGTCTTCGGCCGCCCGGTTGTCGTCGCCGATCTGTATGCGCAACAGCGCCCGGTTGAAGTAGTTGGCGGCTTGTTTGTTGTCCAATTCCACAGCCTGGTCGAAATCCTGCATGGCGCCGCGCAGGTCGTTGACCTGCATGCGCATGATGGCGCGGTTACCGAAATAATCGGCACGCCGGGGCGCCCGCTTGACGGCCTGGTCCATGTCGGACAGCGCCTCCTTGTACCGCTTCTGCTCATAGGCGATGACGGCGCGCTGGGCATAGGCCATATCCTGGTTGGGGTTGGCCTTCAGTACGATATTGAGTTCCTCCAGCGCCTGCGTTGTATCCTGGAAGGCCAGCATCAGCTGGGAACGTTGCAGACGGATGGCACTGTACAGCGGATAGGAGACCAGAAAACTGTCGCACACCTGCAGGGCCTCCTCATAGCGCTTCAAGTGTACCAGATCGTCGATGAGCAGTTGATTGGTGTGGATGTTGCCGGGTTCGAAGCGGTTGGCCTGCCGCAAATCCTCGACGGCGGCTTCCGGATACCCGGTCTGGTTCTCGGCATAAGCGCGGCAATAGTAGGCTTTGGGCAGAAAGGGATTGATTTCGAGGGCCGAACTGCAGTCTTTCGCCGCTCCCTGCCAGTCCTCCAGACATAATTTCGCGTAAGCGCGCCAGAAGTAAGGCTCTGCCAGGTAGGGTTTGGCCTTGATCACTTGGTTGAAGTACTGGATGGCTACGATGTAGTCCTCGAAGTAAACGGCGTTACGCCCCATGTCCAACATGCGGGTGGTGTTGATCTGTGCTGGAGTCAGGCCGAACCAACAAACAAGCAATGTCAGCGTGAAGGTGCGTTTCAACAAGGCGGATTGGTGTTATTTTCCGTCCGGCAGCAGGGCGAAGTCAATCACTTCACGGATGTTTTTCACGTAGTGGAACTCCACCCCTTTGCGGTAGATCGGTTTGATTTCCTCTATATCCTTTTGGTTCTCGTGGCAGAGCAGGATGTCGGTTACCCCGGCCCGCTTGGCCGCCAGAATTTTTTCCTTGATGCCGCCTACAGGCAATACCTTGCCGTGCAGCGTAATCTCGCCCGTCATGGCCAGATGCTTGCGCACCCGGCGGCCGGTAATGGCCGACAACAGGCTGGTGGTGATGGTGATGCCGGCCGACGGGCCGTCTTTGGGAATGGCACCTTCGGGAACGTGGATGTGGATCTTGTGTTTTTCAAAGAAGTCGTCCGCGATGCCGTACTCGCTCTGATGCGCCTTGATGTATTCGAGGCCCAGCGTGGCCGATTCCTTCATGACATCGCCCAAGTTGCCCGTCATGGTCAGAACGCCCGTTCCTTTGCTCGTGTTGATGCTGGTTTCGATTTCCAATATCTCACCGCCCACCGAAGTCCAGGCCAATCCGGTCACAATGCCGATTTCGGCGTTCTTCGACTGGGCTTCGCGCGTGAACTGAACAGGTCCCAGCCAGTCTTTCAGCGAAGCCGCCGTGACGGTTTTTTCGTAGGGTTCCTCCAAGGCAATCTTCTTGGCCAGCCGGCGGCAGAGTTTGGCCAGGCATTTGTCCAACGCCCGGACGCCCGATTCGCGCGTGTACCCTTCAATAATGGCTTCCAGGGTTTTGCGCGGAAGCGAAACGGCGTCGGCCGGTATGCCGTGGTTCTCCAATTCTTTGGGAAGCAAGTGTTTTTGCGCTATCTCGATTTTTTCTTCCAGGATATAACCGCTGATGTTGATCAGTTCCATACGGTCAAGTAACGGACGTGATATGGTGGAAGTGGAGTTGGCTGTGGCGATGAACAATACCTTGGACAGGTCGAAGTCGATGTCGAGGTAGTTGTCGTGGAAGGCGTTGTT
>JAGDAS010000075.1 GCA_017959385.1 Paludibacteraceae bacterium | reverse complement strand
GCGCAGCACCAAATATCCCGAGGGTTCCACATCGTCGATGACGGCGGTGAAGGTGCCCTCGGTTTCGTTGTGGAAGGGGGCTGGAATACCGTATCGGAACAGGTGCGACAGATAGTCGTGATGCAGTTGTTGACGTTGGTCTATTTGGCTGTAGCGGTGCAGGATGGCTTTGTACAGGCCGTCCAAGGCCTCCTTCAAATCGGTCTCTCGCCCGGTGATCTGCCGGAGGGATACCGGGTTGGGTGCGTCGGAGCGGAAGTCGGTCTGGTTGATGTTCAGCCCGATGCCTACATAGCAGTTGCCGATATTTGGTCCCGACAGATCGTTTTCAATCAGTATGCCGGCGATTTTCTTTTCCTGCCAGTAGAGGTCGTTCGGCCATTTGATGCTGAAACCGTCCGCTTGGCCCGACAGGTAGTCCAAGCATCCCAGCGCCACGGCTTCGGATAAGATGAACTGCCCGCGGGCCGGCAGATTCCGGGGTTGGAGCAGCAGGGTCAGCAACAGGTTTTTTCCGGGTTCCGACTCCCAATGGTTGCCCCGTTGGCCGCGTCCGGCTGTCTGGTAGTCGGTATAGACCACCCAGCCTTCTTCGTAAGTGCCCCGAGGAAGTTCCTCCTGCATCCACTGGTTGGTGGATCGGGTCTCTGTCAAATGTGTGAAAAGTCTTTTCATCGTGCTATCGCTAAACTGAAACAACGGATCCGTACGTCGGGGATGGCACTGAGCGCCTGGGCGGCTGCCCCGAGGGTGGAGCCGGTGGTCACAACGTCATCGACCAGCAGTAGGGTTTTGCCCCGGTAACGCTCCGGTTGGCTGACACGGAACAGTTCGTGGGTGTTCTCCCAGCGTTCGTACACCCCCTTGTGCGTCTGGCTGACATTGGCGTGTGTCCGCTCCAGCAGGCCTTCTTCAACGGGTATGCCCCATATTTGGGTCAACCCTTCCGCAATCAGGGTGCTTTGGTTGTAACCTCTCTGCCGCAGGCGTTTGCGGTGCAGCGGAACGGGCACTACGGCATCGGCCTGCGACAATCCGCTCCCCCGCATCCGGCGGGCGGCATAGCGTCCCAGTATCCGTCCGATTTCCGGGTGGTTGCGGTATTTGAGCTGGTGGATGAGTTGCTGCACCTGGCTCCCTTTTTCAAAATAGAAGAGGGCGGCGGCACGGTCCACCGCCGGCGTGCGCCCCCAGAAGAGCTGTTCCATCCGGTTGTCCGGCTGTTGTTCGAATCCGGTATGCGGTTGGCCGTGCAGACAGGCCAGACAGATCTCGTGTTCGCCTTCGACCAGCGGACGGCCGCAGAGCAGGCATACATGGGGAAAGAAGAGGTGTAGAAAATCATTCAGCAGGGTGCGGATCATGGGTTATGCTTTTTTCGTAAGTATGAACCAAATGGAAATACCATCCGGCGCGCAGCAGGATGACCAGGCAGCTGGTGGCCGAATAGAGTGCGGTGGCCAGTGCGAAGCTTTCGTGCCGGATGCCGGTCAGCAGGGCGGCTGTGCGCAGCACGGTTTGGAGTACTTCAAAGCCCAGCAGTGTGCCTTGCCGGCCGAATATGTCGGGCAGGTAGTCGAAGGGGTTGAAGAGCAGCGTGAACAGAATCCATGGCAGGATAAGCTGCAGATAGACTGCGGTTTGCCCCCATCCTTCGCCCAACAGGAATCGAACCAGATGCGGCATTAGGAAGTAGAGCGCGGCGAAGCAGGGGGTGGCAATCAGGAAGCCGCGCAGCAGCAGCCGGCCCAGAAAACGCATGGAGCCCCGCTGGTGGTAGAGTTCGATGCACTGCTGGTAGAGCGACTGGTAGACGGCGTTGACGAGCAGGTTGACCGGCCGCATCGCCAGTGTGACGGCCATACCGAAAAATCCCAGCTCGGCCAGCGGAAACCAGGGAGCGAGCAACAGGCTGGGCAGGTTGCCGCCCAGGTAGTTGACCAGGTCTTTGGGGAAGGTGAAGTAGAGGAATTTGCTGTACTTGCGCAGGCAGACCCGGATGCGGAGCGCCTGCCAGTGCAGCAACGGTGCCAGTAGGGCGCGCCGTCGCCACGCGACGGCCAGCAGCGCGGCATATTGTCCCGCCAGCGTACCGAACACCAGTCCGCCGGGTATGCTCCGGCTGCCCCAACCGAGTTTGGCTGCCGAGGTGCCCAGACTCACTCCGATCTGGTATCGGGCAATGCCTTGGAACTGTTTGTGCCGGATGAACCAGTAGTTGAGCGTGGCCCAGAGTCCGCAGGCCAGCATGTAGAGCGGCAGCAGCGGCAGCAGGGGGTTGAGTACGGCGGTATGGGTAGCCTCTGTGAGCAGCGGGCCGATGGTGCAGACGGCTGCCAGACACAAGAGGGCGGCGCCCAGGTTGCCCGCCAGGCAGATTTGCGCGCATGCGGCCCCCATGCGGTCGTTGCGCGGCAGGACAATGGCGTATTGGAAGGAGCAGGTGGTGAAGAAGGCGAGAAAACCGCCCACACTGAGAAACAGGTGGAACAGGCCGAAGTCTTCGGGGCTGTACATCCGGCAGAGCAGCAGATAGGCGGCCAACGCGATGATCTGCCCGGCCACATTGCCCGACACCAGGGTGGCTGCGTGTCGTACAAAGGCTTGGGATACCAGGCGCTTGGTGGTTTGTTTGATCTGCATGGCGGTGCCGAATAGTCGAACAAAAATAGTGAAAAATCTTGTAACCCATCGCTTTTATGTTTACATTTGCATCTATGGATGAGAAAGATGTTTTTCGGCGGTGGTGTGCTGAGCGCATGGATATCCCGCTCTTTCTGCGCGATGCCTGGTGGGATGCGGTTGCTCCCGACGCCTGGGAGGTCTGGGTGTTCGACGAGGCCGACGGGCAGGCGTTCTTTCTCTTCCTTCCCGGCCGCAAGGCGTTCCTGCGCTATGTGGTTCCGCCGCAGCTCACTCCCTTTCAGGGCTTTTATCTGCTTTCGGGGGGTACGGCTTTCGCCGAAAAATGCCAACATCGGCTGTTGGAGCGTCTGCGGGCGATGCGGTTGTCGCTTTTTGAAATGAATGTGGCGCCCGGCATGGTGTTCAGCCTCTTTGAGGGGGCAGGCTACCGGCGTACGTCCCGTGTGACCTACCGGCTGTATGGGCTGGCGGATACCCGGTCGCTTTGGAAGGGGATCGCTTACAAGAAGAAGTCGGAGATCCGCAAAGGGGAGCGGTTGCAGCTGGCTTTGTCGGACACGCTGACCCCCGATGATTTCTATGCCCTCATGGAGCGCGACCACGGCAGGGTGTGGTTCCCGCCGGAGTTGCTCCGCCGGCTTTGTGACCGGTTTCTGCCCGGGCAGGGCGAACTGCTGGCGGCGGTTGATCCGCAGGGGCGGTGCCTGGCGGCGGCTCTGCTGGTTTGGGACGACTCTACGGTGTATTACCTTTGCTGTGCCACTCCGCGCGAGCACCGGCGCACCGGTGCGTCGGCCTGGCTGATATGGCAGGCGTTGCAGCGTTACGGCGGGCGCGGGTTCTCCTGTTTTGACTTTGAGGGCAACATGGTCAAGTCCATCGCCTTTTCCTACCGTCGTTTCGGTGCCGTTCCCGCCTCGTTCGACCAGTGGCGCCGCCTCACCTTCCTCGGTCACATAGCCCGAGGGGTGAAACGGATTTTCTGAAAGGTTTTTCACAGCATATCCCACCGTGTCGAATAGGCTGAGAGCTGTTTTACTGGTATTCGAAGTTCCGCTGCTGTTTTGCGCCAATCTTTGATGGTGTCCCGAACCTCTTCGATAATCGTTTCTGCTTCCTGACGTTCCAGTATATAATTTTCACTTGCAGCGAGTAATGCACGGATATCCGATTGTTCGGTGTAGGCGTCTATGAGCAGACTTTGGTGTGTTTTTGCCCCTGGATTGATGTCGTAGGCGGGCGATAGTGTCCATCCTTTCGGAGTAAGTAGGAAACCATGATTCCGAAAGTGGTCGTCGGTGTTGCCGAACATAATATTGAAGGCTACCCTGCGATAGAGTTCCCTAAGATTGTGATGTACTTCGGTACATCCCTGAAGGATGAATTCGACAATGTCCAGATAGCCGTTCCCGGTGCTGCTTCCGGCTCCGTCATCCAAGCCTAGCAACGACATGGCGGAGGCAAAATGAATGCGTCGCCCTTCTGCCGACCTGTCGAATCGCTCAGATAGCAGCAAATTGCGGTTTTTCGAAATTTCGACGGTTTGTGTACGTGCGGCGTTGATGCCGGCTTTCGATGCCAGTTGGTGCGAGAAGTGTTCTATAAGTTCTGTGTTTTCCAGGTCTTTTTTTGAGGGAAACTTAGCCACGTAAAGTTTTCCGTCAGAATCAATCACATTCGACTTCGGTCTGGCTCCGCCGAGCGACGTTCCGGGGTCAATCAGTTGGTCTATCCAGCGTTGTTCGGGTATCTCGTTGCGTTCTTCGGCCAATTCTATCTCATGGCACGCATCGCACAGTGCCTGGATGGTTTCAATGGGAGGAACCGGATACCGATTGCCCGCATGGATGTAATCATCGTTGTTTTCTTCTTTGTAGCGTATGCCTCCCATGCGGGAAAAATCCTCGATTCCTATAAGGTAATCGTAATGAGTCAGTTCGCGTTTTGCTCTGCCTTCCTGTTTTGCCGTCAGACGTTCTCTGCGGTCAAGCAGCATACGTCCCCAACGGTCTGGAAATGAATCTTTGACAAAGCCAAACACGTTGTCTGTACTATGTGGGTGTTGTAACGTTGGGATATTCATCAGGTCACCACTCAATAGAATTCCGCCGTGCTGTTGCAGCCATTCGTTGGAATATTGGAAGACAAAATAATCCTTGCCGCGAACCTGTTCGTAGCCTAATATCCCGATCTCCCCGGGTGAGTTCAGGAAGTCAAAATCTGCATATACCGTTATTTTTTTCATCTCAGTAATTCTGCATCTTGCAGTTGTCTGCCGAGAGCGTCGTCGGCAGCAAGCAGGGTGATGTCTTTTTCAAGATTAAGAGCAAAGAGTACACGCGCATAGATACCCATGGAAACCGTAGGGTCGCCGTGTTCCACTTTGGAAACAGTCAACCGTGTTACGGTAGCCCTGTCTGCTATGTCCTGCATGGAAAGATGCCTCCGCTTGCGTGCAAGCATAATCTGATTGCCCATCAATTTCAAGTGTTGCGTCAAGATCCTGGGCATGATCTTTCCAAACGTGTTCTTTCCCATGATTGTGTATTATAGGCTACAAATATAATTTAAAATGATTAGTATAACAAACATTTCCATAAAAAATGATAAGGTCTTCCTCTTACCATGGAGTCATAACGCCGCCTCACCTTCCTCGGTCACATAGCCCGGGCGGTGAAACGGATTTTCTGAAAGTTTCAAGAAGTTACTCCACTACGTGGCCATCGCCGTCGGTGGTGCATGCCCCAGTGGCGGCGGATGTGTGTATATTTAACATTTTTTATTCGGATGTTTTTCCCATTTTTGCCTACTTTTGTTGCCTGAGTTTTATTCGGAAAGGATTCACTAAAAGTTTAACTATTAACAAAAAAGGCGGGAAAAATGAGCTTCAAAAATTTAGGCTTGGAAGCGCTGAGTGTGAGTCGGTTTTTTAAGAGTAAATCCTTTTGGATAAATTTCGTTGGCTTTGCAGCCCTAATTCTTTTCTTTTATTGCTGGTTTTTTGCTGGTTCGCAAATGTTGTATAAAGACGACCGGTTGAGAGTTTATTCTGATAGTTTTGTTAATTCAGAAAGCATTAAAAAAGTAGTTGGTGCAACATACTCGTTGCTTGATAGTGCTTTTATTTCTGATACAGGCACGATAACTATTATTCTAACTTCTAACGAAAATACGTATTCTCGTAAGCGTTTCTATCGTTCAGGAGGCTCTTTGGCTGGAAACTACCTTTGGCTCAACATGATTGTGTTTCGTC
>JAGDAS010000074.1 GCA_017959385.1 Paludibacteraceae bacterium | reverse complement strand
CTTTTTGCTATGTGCGTCCGATTATTCGGCGTCCTTCTTGGAGGATTTCTTGGCGCTCTTGGCCTCGCTCTCCTGCAGAGAAGCCTTCAAAGCGGCCAAACCTTCGATATCACCAAGCGTGGTCTTTTCGATGGCGGGAGCCTCTTCCTTCTTGGCAGCCTTCTTGGCTTTCTTCTCTACCGGTTCGCCGTTGGCGATCTTTTGAGCGTCTTCGAAGATGCGGCTGTGCGAGAGGATGATGCGCTTGCTGTCCTTGTTGAAGTCAATTACCTTGAACTGCAGTTTCTCGTTCACTTTGGCCTGCGAGCCGTCTTCCTTTA
The DNA here is from genome assembly GCA_017959385.1 of Paludibacteraceae bacterium. Lineage (GTDB taxonomy): Bacteria > Bacteroidota > Bacteroidia > Bacteroidales > Paludibacteraceae > Enterocola. The sequence goes on along the minus strand of JAGDAS010000074.1, from coordinate 6,009 downwards.
CCAGGTGCTTCGGCGTGGCGAATCCTTCTACACCGTCTTCCAGAGCGATAACCGCACCCTTGTCCATCAGTTCGACAATGGTACCTTCGTGGATGGAGTCGATGGAGTAGGTCTCTTCGTACTTATCCCAGGGGTTCTCTTCCAATTGCTTGTGACCCAAGCTCAGACGACGGTTCTCGGTGTCGATTTCCAATACTTGGATGTCGATGTTGGCACCCAGCGAAGTGTATTCGGACGGGTGTTTGATCTTCTTGGTCCAAGACAGGTCGGAGATGTGGATCAAACCGTCAACGCCTTCCTCCAATTCAACGAATACGCCGAAGTTGGTGAAGTTGCGTACTTTGGCCGTGTGGCGGCTGCCAACGGGATATTTGGATTCGATGTTCTTCCAAGGATCTTCCTTCAGCTGCTTTACGCCCAGCGACATTTTGCGCTCTTCGCGGTCGAGGGTCAGGATAACGGCTTCCACTTCGTCGCCCACCTTCATGAAGTCCTGGGCGGAACGCAGGTGCTGCGACCAGCTCATTTCGGATACGTGGATCAAACCTTCCACACCCGGAACGATCTCGACGAATGCACCGTAGTCGGCTACCAATACAACCGTACCCTTTACTTTGTCGCCAACCTTGAGGTTGGGATCCAAAGCTTCCCAAGGATGCGGGGTCAATTGCTTCAAGCCGAGGGCGATACGCTTCTTCTCGTCGTCGAAGTCGAGGATAACCACGTTGATCTTCTGGTCGAGTTGGAGAATCTCTTCGGGATGCGATACGCGGCCCCAAGCCAGGTCGGTGATGTGGATCAAGCCATCTACGCCGCCCAGGTCGATGAACACACCGTAGGAGCAGATGTTCTTGACGGTACCTTCCAGAATCTGGCCTTTTTCCAATTTGGAGATGATTTCCTTCTTTTGCTGTTCCAGTTCGGCTTCGATGAGCGCCTTGTGCGATACAACCACGTTCTTGAATTCGGAGTTGATCTTCACCACCTTGAATTCCATGGTCTTGCCTACGAACACATCGTAGTCGCGGATGGGCTTCACGTCAATCTGGGAGCCGGGCAGGAAGGCTTCGATGCCGAATACATCGACGATCATGCCACCCTTGGTACGGCATTTGACAAAACCTTTGATGACTTCGTCGTTGGCGAGGGCTTCGTTGACACGAACCCATGCCTTGGCACTGCGTGCCTTTTTGTGAGAGAGGACCAGCTGGCCCTTTTTATCTTCCTGGGACTCGATGTAGACTTCCACTTTGTCGCCCAGCTTCAAGTCAGGATTGTAACGGAACTCGTTCATGGAAACGATACCGTCGGATTTGTAACCGATATTGACAACTACCTCGCGTTTGTTCATCGAGATAACTGTGCCTTCAACCACCTCGTTGGTGTTGACTTGGCTGAGGGTCTGGCTGTAGGCCTTCTCCTCGTCTTCTTTGCTCATGGCGCTTTTGGCACCGCCGTTCTCGAATTCTTCCCAATCGAAGTCTTCGATGGCCTGAGTCGCTTTCTTTTGTTCTGCCATACTTGTGTAAATTAATTAATTGTTGGACTTTATGTGTAAAAAATCGAGCCGCAAAGGTATTGATTCTTTCCGACAATTGCAAATGTATGGCCGACTATTTTTCGCTTTTCCGCAAAACGGCGTTTATTGCTCCTGTTTTCCGCAAGGGCAACCGCATTGGCCGGATTTGCCGCATTGGCATCCGCATTGACATCCGCAGTGGCAGGAATTTTTCCCCTGAAGGGTTCTGCAGATACGGGAAACCGCGTAAACCACCGAAAATACGATGGCGGCGGTAACGATGATCCATTGAATATCCATAATAAAATCGTTTTATGTGTTATATGATCAATAATCCTATCCGGTAAACAATAAAGCCGACGGCCCAGGCCAATGCGGTGGTGTAGAACAGACTGAACCACACCCATCTCCATTGGCCGGTTTCGCCCTTAATGGCGGCCAAGGTGGCCAGACATGGGAAGCAAAGCAGCATGAACACCATAAACACCAAGCCGACCAGCGGGGTGAAGGAGGGGTCGGCATGCATGGCTGCAATGAGCGGTGACTCGTCCTCTTCGTCCGCTTCCTCGCCCGTATAGAGGATGGAAAGCGTGCTGACGGCGATTTCCTTGGCCGGCAGGGAGGCCAGGATGCTCACACTCATCCGCCAGTCCATGCCCAAGGGTTTCATGACGGGCTCGATGGCGTGTCCGATGCGTCCCATCAGGCAGTTCTCCTGGTGCTCCTGGTCGGTTTCGTCCGCTCCCTGGAGCGGGAAATAGGTGAGCGACCATACGATGACGGAGGCACCGAGAATGACGGTACCCATCTTTTTGAGGTATTGCACCGATTTCTCCCACATGTGGTGGGCGGCCGCTTTGAGGGTCGGAACGCGGTAGGGGGGCAGTTCCATGACGAAGGGCACGTCCTCGCCTTTGAAAAGGGTTTTCCGGAAAATCCGGGCGGTCAGCATGGCCGTCAGGATACCGGTGAGGTAGAGTAAGAAGGTGACCAGTGCGGCGTGTTCGGGGAAGAAGGCGGCGGTCAGCAGGACGTAGATGGGCAGGCGCGCGCTGCATGACATGAAAGGAGTGACCAGCATGGTGATCATACGGCTGTTGCGGCTCTCGAGCGTACGGGTGGCCATGATGGCGGGTACGCTGCAGCCGAAGCCCATGAGCATGGGGACAAAGGATTTGCCGTGCAGGCCGAAGCGGTGCATGATCTTGTCCATCAGGAACGCTGCCCGCGACAGGTAGCCGGAGTCTTCCATCAGGGCGATGAAGAAGTAGAGAATCAGGATGTTCGGAACAAACGACAGTACAGCTCCCACACCTCCGATGCAGCCGTCGATGAGCAAGTCGGCCAGCGGACCCTCGCCCATGTGGTTGCGCAGCAGGTCCATGAGCGCGTTTACCCCGCTGTCAATCCAGTCCTGCGGGTAGGCGCCCAGCGTGAAGGTGCAGGCGAACATCACCCACATGAACAGCAGGAAGATGGGGTATCCCCAGAATTTGTGCGTGATGATCCGGTCAATGATCCGGGTCATCTTGAAAACGTCGTTCCCTCCGGGAACCAGTGTTTCGGTCAGGGCGCCGGAAATGAAACCGTATTTGGCGTTGATGACCGCCGACTCGCAGTCCTCGCCGAGTTCTTTTTCAATGTGCGGCATCCATTTGTCGCGGTAGGCGAAGATTTCCCCCGCGTTGGAGAGTTTCCGCACAAAATCTTCGGCGTCGCGGTCTTTCTCCATGAGTTTGGTGGCGAAGAAACGGGCCGATACGCTGCTTTCGAAGTTGTCGGCCGCCTTAATGTCGCGGGTCAGCCGGTCGATGGCGTGCTGCAGGTCGCCGCCGTGGTTGATGTGCACGTGGCGGACGGACGGTTCGTTGCCCTCGTACACCCGGATGACGGTGTCAAAGAGTTCTTGGAGTCCGCTGTTGCCGTCGAAGCCTTCGGAGGCAACGGTGGGCACGATGGGAACGCCGATCATGCCGCCCAGGGCTTTATAGTCGAATTTGTCGCCGTTCTTCTCCAACTCGTCGTACATGTTGAGCGCGATGACCATCGGGATGTCCATGTCGAGCAGTTGGGTGGTGAGGTAGAGGTTGCGCTCCAGATTGGAGGCGGCTACGATATTGAGAATCAGGTCGGGCTTTTGCTCAAAGATATGGCGGCGCACATACAGCTCTTCCGGCGAATAGGTGGAAAGCGAATAGGTGCCGGGCAGGTCGGCCATCCGGATGCGGTAGCCGTTGATGTCGAAATAGCCTTCTTTGGCATCGACGGTGATACCGCTGTAGTTGCCCACATGTTCGTGGGCACCTGATGCCATATTGAAAAGCGATGTTTTACCGCAGTTGGGGTTGCCGACCAGGGCCACGTTGATGGTTTTCCCTTTTTCCTGGGCGATGTGCGTCAGCACTTCGGCGTCCTCCACCACCCCCGGCAGATCGGTGTGCTCCGAACGTTGGGTCAGGGCTTCGTCGCGGCTGAGTACTTCGATGAGGGCGGCTTCGCTGCGACGGAGCGACACCTCGTAGTCCATGACTTGGTATTTGATGGGATCTTTGAGCGGGGCGTTGAGCAGTACTTTGACATTTTTGCCGCGTACAAAGCCCATTTCAATGATGCGTTTGCGGAAATTTCCGCTGCCCAGTACCTTGATCACCCGGCCGGTTTCGCCGGTTTTGAGTTCGGAGAGTTTCATAACACCTTGTTTACAATGCAAAGATAGGTGTTTTCCGAAAGGTCTGCAATCACTATTTTTAGGGAAAACTACGGTTTATTCCGAACGGTTCTCCAATTGAATGATGCCGTTGGTCAGGGCGTAAATGGTGAGTCCGGCCAGTGACTTGATGCCGGTTTTGGCCGATATGTTCTTGCGGTGCGATATGATGGTGTGCGTGGAGAGGCACAACCGGTCGGCCACTTCCTTGTTCGACAGCCCTTCGAGCAGCAGCCGCAGCACGTCCAGTTCGCGTTCGGACAGCTGGTTCTTGTCGTTGGCGGTTACCTGGATGACGTAGTTGCCGCCGGCCCCCACTTTTTTCTCATAGCGCTCAATGAGCGGAATGAGCAGGTGGTTCTCGATGAGCGTGTGCAGGTTGAGGTCCTGCTGGAAGTCGAATATGTAGTGGAGCAGTTCGCGCCGTACATTGTTGGAGTCGTTGAAATCCAAGTACTTGATGAGCAGTTTCTTGATGTCGGCCAGGCTTTCGTCAATGTCGCTGTGCAGGTGCTTGTAGCGGTCCACGCTGTAGTGCTGGTCCGCCTGCCCCTCCAACAGGCTGCGGATGTAGGGGAACACCTTGTTGTTCTCGTAGTCGAAATGCTCGGAAATCTCGGTTACATAGGTGTTGATGAAGTTGGTCAGCAGTTGGCCGGCTTCGGGGTTCGAACGGGCGATTTGGGCGATGAGGCCGCGGATGGCCGGAATCCGCTCCTGCAGATAATAGCGGTGGCTGTTGGCCAGGAAGTTGAGCAGGATGTGCAGGTCGGCTTCGTTCAGGTCGGGCAGCTGTTCGATAGGCTCGTTGCGGTACACGCTGATGAGCGTGAGCAGCAGGGCGGGTTGGATTTGGTATTCCCGACAGATGTCTTCGACGGTTTTCTCTTTGACTACCAGCGGAATATCCAAGTGTTCCATCAGGAGGACCAGCTGATAGTCGTCGGCAATGATCTCGGCGATTTTCTGATGAGCTGCGTAGGGCATTTTCTCAAAAGTTTTTTACAAAGTTAATAATTTGCGGGCCAAAAGGGGATGCGGGTCCGATTTTTTTTGTATCTTTGGGTGTATGAATTTTAAAATCTATATGCTATGATTACATTTATTGTAACGCTTTTGGTGTCGGCCCTCATCATTCTGTTGGCCGCCTGGTTGTTGCCCGGTGTCTCGGTTAAGAGCTACGGATGGGCGATTGTGGTTGCTTTGGTAGTCGGCCTGCTCAATGCCTTGTTCGGCATGTTCCTGCCCGACTTCGGCTTCCTGGTATCGCTGATTGTGGATGCCGTTGCCATCTGGTGTGCCGGCAAACTGCTGAAGTCCTTCAGCGTAGCCAACTTCTGGTGGGCGCTCGGCTGTGCCGCTGTTATCGCCGTATGCCAGTGGCTGCTGGGCTCGGTAGTGGCGCTCTAAGCCGCCGGTTCCAACCGCATAGATGTAAAATCCCGTCTCTTCCGAGGCGGGATTTTTTTCTCCCGGAACACATCGCAAAATTAAGCGATGACGCCGGGATGGTCAATCACTAAAAATGGGGAATTTCAGCGGGCGAATACCTCCGGGTAACGGCCGATAAAATAGACCGGCGTGCAACTCCAGGCGTGACAGGCGCTGTTGAGCGGGTGGAAGCGGTAGGGCGAGGCGAAGGCGTCGGCGGGGTCATAGACCTCCCAGAAGGTGTCCGCACCCTGACGGGTCATACCGCTCCAATAATTCAGCAGGTAGTCGTAGGCTTGTTGTTGCATACCCGATTGCAGCATGGCTTCGATGAGGTAGTGGGTGGCGTAGG
>JAGDAS010000073.1 GCA_017959385.1 Paludibacteraceae bacterium | reverse complement strand
GATGCTTCCGCAAACAGGCATCCTGTTACTGGCCGGCTTCACCCTGCCTGTAGCCGGTTTGATGATTCAAACCCTGTTACGCAACCCGCTGGCAGGTCCATCCACGCTGGGACTTTCCTCCGGTGCCTGGGTAGCCGCTGTTCTGGTGCCCGCCGCAGCGGGATCTTCCGTCGCCGCCGTCAACGGCAGTTGGCTGCAAGTTCTGTCGGCGACCGCCGGTGCTCTGTTGGTGTTGTTGCTGCTGCGTGGCATCTCCAAACGCATTTCCGGATCCTCCCCGCTACTGGCAGCCGGCATGGCCATCGCCCTTTGGATTGGTGCGCTCGGCTGGTTACTGCTCCAATTGCTCCATCCCGACACCGTACAGACCTACCTGAATGGTTGGGCGGGCACACCCGCCCCTGCCCGAACGGACCAACTCATTACCTGTGCCATCCTGAGCATCGGCGGATTGTTGACGGTGCTTTTCCTGCAAAAACCGCTCAATGCCGTACTTTTGGGAGAGGCGTACGCCCGCAGCATGGGCATGTCCGTGTCACTTTGCCGCACATTCGCCGTATGCGCGGTCAGCCTGCTGGTAGGCACATCGACCGCTTTCACCGGCCCCATCGCTCTGGTGGGGTTGGCCGCTCCGCACTTTGCACGCCGTATGCTGCGCACGGCCGACCATCGGATACTGGTACCAGGCGGTATGCTGACCGGCTCCACCCTGCTGTTGCTGACCGATGCCGCCGCACACGGGCCCGGTCTGTCACAGCCCCTGTCCCTCAACCTCCTGCTGACGCTGTTGCTCGCACCTGTGATTCTGCAGCTGATATTCAAACACAAAAACATCCGGACCTATGCAAGATAAAATCCTTCTCGAGACCAAAAACCTGGCCGTCGGCTACCCCAAAAACACCCTGCTGGAGCATTTGATCCTGCAATTATACGCAGGTGAACTGGTCGGACTCATCGGCCGCAACGGCACCGGCAAGTCCACCCTGCTGCGTACATTGGCCGGCCTGCACCCCGCCTTAAACGGGCACATCACACTGCTCAACAAGGACTTGAACAGTCTCAGCCCCTCGCAACGCGCCAAGAACATCAGCATCGTGCTGTCGAACGACGACACAGCCTCCAACACACTGACCGTCGGGCAGGTGGCCGCCCTCGGGCGTTTCCCCTACACCGGCTTCCTCGGGCGGCTTTCCAAAGAAGACACCGCCATTATCCGGAATGCGTTGGAAAAGGTGGGACTGGCGCACAAGGCGGATGTGCCTTTCGGCGAACTCTCGGACGGTGAGCGCCAACGGACCATGATTGCGCGCGCGCTTTCGCAAAATACCAGTATCCTCCTGCTTGACGAGCCCACCGCCCACCTGGACCTGCACAACAAAACCGCCCTCATGCTGTTGCTCCGCGGGCTGGCCAAAGATACCGGCAAGGCCATTCTGCTGACCAGCCACGATTTGGAACTCACCCTGCAGACAGCAGACAAACTGTGGGTGCTGGACCAGCAGAAAATAAGCCGGGGCGTACCGGAGGATTTAATTCTCAACCACCGCATAACGGAAGCCTTCGGCAATGAGCGTTTCCATTTCGACGAGCAAACCGGTGGATTCCGAGTCAACCACCCGCAGAAAAGAAGCATCCGTGTAAGCGGGGACGGCGAAACCGTGCTATGGACCCGCCGGGCCCTGCAACGAAACGGTTATGGTATCTCCGACCAAGTGTCGGATTGGGAGGTAAAATGCCTGGGACTGCACCAGTGGCAGTTGACCGGCACCGACCGGAACATGGATGAAACCGCCGACAACATCGAGAACCTGCTCTATCTGTTGCAAGTCTGGGAAACGGACCGCAAGGAGTAATGCGCTACCGGGCGTTCGCACCACGGATGGCGCGCATACGCTGCAACAGCGTCGGATGCGAATAATGCACGAAGACATAGGCCGGATGCGGCTGCAAATTGGCCAGATTTTTGGACGTAAGCTGTTTCAAAGCTCCGATCAATTCGTCGCCCTGCCCGTGTTCTGCGGCAAAAGCGTCGGCCTGATACTCGTGACGGCGTGAAAGCACATTCTCTCCCAGACCGATCAGCAAGGATACCGGCGTGTAAAGGAAACTGAAAGCGTAGAAGGCCAGATGGAACACCGGTGTGCCGCCGCCGTTCATTGCCTCAGTCAAGGCCGACCACGAAAGCAGCCAACCCATCAACGCAAACATAACCAGATTGTGAAGCAAACTGATGATCAAAGACTTGAGTGTGTGTTTACGTTTGTAATGTCCGATTTCATGCGACAAAACAGCGACGATCTGCGCTGTGGACATCTGCTGAATAAGTGTATCGTAAAGAACAATGCGTTTTTTCGGGCCCAGACCGGTAAAGTAAGCATTGGCCTTGGTGGAACGTTTGGACGAATCCATCACATAGATATTGTCCAACCGGAACCCTACCTGGGAAGCGAAGGCTTCAATGGCACTGCGCAATTCTCCCGGCTCCAAGGGAGTCTGTTTATTGAAGAGCGGGACAATGAACTGGCTGTAGAACATCATCATGAAAATGCTGAACAGGCTGACAACACCCCAGGCCAACAACCAGAAATATGCGGGTACAAGCGTATAAATCCAAGTCACCAACGCCAGAATCGCACCTCCGATCACAAACTCAAGCATCAACCCCTTGAACGCATCCAGAAAGAACAGACGGCGTGTTGATTTGTTGAAACCGTATTTTTCCTCGATCACAAAGGTGTGGTAATAGGAAAACGGAAGCCCCGTCAACTCGTTGAAGAGCTCAATCACCCCGAAGAACCCCAGACACAGCAACACCGGCTGCTCCGTGAATTGGCGCAGCCAGGCATCCACCCAACCGTACACCCCCAACAACAGCGCAGTCAACAACACGGTGATGGAAAGCAATCCGCGCCACAATCCGTGGCGATAGTTCACACGGCTGTATTCCTGCTGTCGGGCATACTGCTCCGCATCGTAAATATCAGCCAGCTCCGTCGGCAGCGGCTTGCCGAAATCACGGGCGTTCAGCCATCCGATAATGCGTCCGGCAACATAGTCGGACAGGACAAAGGCAATGATGCAGCAGAGCACCGGTGTGTATTCGGGTAAGGGAAATGTCATAGTCGGTAATTTAGTTTCGTTCTACGGACCACAAAGGTAAGCAAAAATGCGCACAATCAAAAATCGAGCTGCAGCTTGAGGTTGAACTGACGTCCGGTCAGATAGTTGGGAACACCGTACTGGTTATCGTCGAACGCCGACACCCAATAATAGGAATTGACGTTGTTGAATCCGAACACGTTGAGCACTTCGAAAGCGATCAGGATTTTCCGGAAAGGTTTGAAGAAACCACGCGACATCCAGGGATCCTTCCCTTTCTCAAACTGCCGTGAAAGACCGATATCGACACGACGGTAATCGGGCATCCGGTATTGCGAACGGATCTGACGGTTTCCATGTGAAGGTCCGGTCGGCATTCCCTGCGCCCAGTTGAAGAGCACATGCACCCGGTATTGCGGCAGGCCGGGCACGTAGTCCTGGAAAAAGACGGAAATATTGTACAACTGGTCCATCGGCCGTGGCGTGTAACCATAACCGTCGTCGTTATGCATTTCCATGGTCCGCATCAGCGAAAAACTGATCCAGGAGTCAACCCCCTGCACAAATTCGCCGAAAAGCCGCATATCCAGACCGGCCGCATAGCCGCGTCCGTCGTTGACACCCGAATAGCGGATGGTCAGGTTGTCCTGCGAATAGGAGATCAGGCGGTAGAGATGTTTGTAATAGGCATCGACGGTGAAACGGAACGGATGCCGCAGAAAATGGTAGAAGATATCCATTCCTGCAATGACCTGCGTGGCGCACTGCGAACGGATGCCGGTGTTGAGCACGTTGGTCAGAACTCCGTCCGACCAAGCCGTATCCTTGATCTCTTTATACGAGGGCGACTGGTAGTACAAGCCGCCGGAAAGATGGAAACGGATATCCGTCTTCAGGGGCGGACAATAGGTCATGTTGATACGGGGGCTCGCGGTAAACTCCCGGTTGAAGTTCCAATAATTGCACCGGACACCGGCCGTTACCGAAAAATTCCCTCCCCGGGGCAGGTCGTACTTGAAACGGTCCTGCAGGTAAAACCGCACCCGGTCGGCCCGCAGTTGGTTCTGTGCGGAAAGGCTGTAGTACAGATTGACCCTGTCAGGGGAATACGGCAGCGTGTAGCCGGACGAATCGCGCATTTCCCACTCCCGTACCTGCTCACGGACGTATTCACGTTCGTAGGCCAGCCCCCATTGTACCTGGTTGTGGTTGCCGATACGCCAGGTGCCGTCGTGTGCGGCTTTGACCACCAACGCCTTCATTTCGTTGCGTGCATGTTCAAAATAATTGCCCACGCCCGTAAGGATTCCCTCCGTCTCCACCAGCGAGGAGATACTGCTGAGCCAGTACTCGCCGGCAATGTCGTAGCTGACCCGTTCATCGGTGTAGAATCCGGCTACGGAGAATCCCAGATCCAGTTCAGGCACCGGGCGGTACACCGCCGTCAGCGCACCGGTGAAGGTACGGAACACATCCTCTTCCTGGCCGTCGAAGTAAACCGTAAAATTCTGCATCATGCCCAACGGGCCGAAGGTGGTGCTGCGTGTCTGCGGAACGAAACGGTACTTGTTCTGCGAAAACGACCCCAACAAGCCGAATTCCAGCTTTGGAACCGGTTTGTACGTCAGATAGGTCTGGTAATCAATGAAATTGGGATCGTATTCCGCCTTGGTCTGCAGGGTTCCCAAAATCCAGGAAGCATTCTTGTAACGGAATCCGTGCAGCTGGGTGAACTTGTCGTTGGAAGAGCCCACATAGGCCGACGCACCCATGAAACTGCCCGACACGCCGGCTTCGAAAGGCAAAGGTTTGCGGTAAGTGATATCCAATACCGACGACAGCCGGTCGCCGTACCGGGCGTCAAACCCCCCGGCGGAGAACTGCACACGGCCCGCCAAGTCCGGATTGACGAAACTCAGCCCCTCCTGCTCGCCTGTACGGATCAGATAGGGACGGTAAACCTCTATCCCATTGACATATACGCTGTTTTCATCGTAACTTCCCCCGCGCACCGAATACTGGCTGCTCAGTTCGTTGTTGGCACTCACCCCCTGAAACGTTTTCACCAAGCCTTCGATGGAATTGCCGGCCAGCGATGGGAGCACACGGACCTTCTCCACATCGACATGCTGCAGCAGAACATTGTCGCTGGTGGCACCCAAAATGGTCATATCCTCCAAATCGAGCGTCTCCTCCTCCAAGATGACATCCATCCGCTGCCGGGCGCGCGAAGCGTTGTACACCACTTGGCGTTCAACGGCTTGGAAACCGGTCATGGAATAGCGAAGCCGGACCGTATCCCGGGCGAGGTTCAACTGATAATAGCCGGTGGAATCGGTAAGGGTGCCCTGCAACTGGCCTGCGACCCCTACCACGGCTCCCTCGAGCAAATGGCCCAAATTGTCGCGGACATAGCCGGAAACCTGATAGGAATGCGTCTGTGCCGGTAACAGCGCCGCTACCGACAACAACCATCCCATCAACCATAATTTCCGACTCATTGCAGGTTTTTAACTATAACGGACAAATCAGGGAATTATTTTAATCTTGGCGAATTTAAGCAACAGTATCCGTTGTCCGGAATTTTCGAACTGCACCGTAATGCGTGCGTCGGGCGAAGTGCCGTCAAGCGCGGTGACCACTCCCTTGCCGAAACGTTCGTGCTCGACCCGTGTGCCGACGCTCAGGTTGCCGATGGACGCCGGCGCGGGAGCCGGAGTCTGCGTACGGGGAGCCAGCCGGACCAAGCGCCGGCCGCCTGTTGCAGCAGGTTGGGACGCAGGTTTCGGCTGCGCGGTCAACCCGTGCGGCTGCATCCGGAAAGCGGATGACGGAGAGCGGAAGAACGAGGTGTCCTGACGGGAAAAATCCACACGGGAGGTTTCCGAATCCCCCCGCCCGACCAGAAACTGCGCGTCAATATCGTCCACGAAACGGCTTACAGACGGATAGCAGGACTGCCCGTTGCGGAAACGGGACTTGGCATAAGAGAGAAAACAGCGTTGTTCGGCACGGGTAATGGCGACATAGAACAGCCGGCGCTCCTCCTCCAAATCCTCTTCCCGGTCAATGCTGTGCATACTGGGCAACAAATCCTCCTCCACTCCGACCACCTGGATAACTTTGTACTCCAATCCCTTGGCTGCATGTATTGTCATCAGGGTCACCCGTGACTCGGCCGAAGCATCGTCGGTATCGGCATCGGTCAGCAGGGCGGCATCCATCAGAAATTCGGCCAGGGTGGCCGATCCACCGTCCTCCTCATGACGCATTTCCTGGAACTGATGCACCATGTTCAACAATTCATCAATATCCTGCAGCTCGGATTCGCTGTCGGACGTACCTTCCGCCTGCAAAAATTCCTGCATCGTGGACTTCACTACCACATCGCGGACCAAATCATACACGTCATAGTCGGGCAATTGGTCGGTGAATTCCTGAATCAACGTGGTAAAGGCCTCCAACTTGCGTTGTGTTCCGGCATTGACCGACATACCGTAAGCGGCGGGGCGGCAGGCGATGTCGTACATCGGAACGCCCTGCCGGTGGGCGGCATCCGTCAGTTTGTCTATGGTGGTGGCTCCGATACCGCGGGCGGGGAAATTCACGATCCGTTTGAAGGCCTCCTCATCGCTGTGGTTCATGATCAGGCGCAGGTAGGCGACCACGTCCTTGACAATCTTGCGCTGATAGAACGAGACTCCGCCGTAGATCACATAGGGGATACCGCTTTTGCGCAAAGCATCCTCCACCATACGCGATTGGGAATTGGTCCGGTACAAAACGGCGAAATCCCGGTAATCGTATCCCTCGTCACGGTGCAGACGGGTAATTTGACGGGCCACCAGACAGCCTTCCTCAAAATCGGAGGAAGCGGCCGTCACCCGGATGGGGTCCCCCTTCTCGCGCGTAGAGAAAACCTGCTTGGGAATCTGACGCCGGTTCTTGGCGATCAAACTGCCGGCCGCACCGACAATATTCTGCGTAGAACGGTAGTTCTGCTCCAGTTTGAACAATCTGGACTCGGGGTAGATTTTACGAAAGTTGAGAATGTTCTCTATCTGCGCCCCGCGGAACGAATAGATACTTTGGGCATCGTCGCCCACCACGCAGACCCGGTGGTGCTTTTCGGCCAGCAACCGGATAATCTGTGACTGAGCGTGATTGGTATCCTGATACTCATACACCAGGATGAATTGAAACAAATCCTGGTATTTGCGGAGAATTTCCGCATGTCCGGAAAACAGCTGGTAGGTGAGCAGCAGCATGTCGTCGAAATCAATGGCACCCGCCTCGCGCATCCGTTCGGCATAGAGAGCGAAGATTTCTTTGATCCGGGGCATTTTGAGCAGGTAATCCTCCTTGATCAGATCCGTTTCCGGATAACGCCGGTCGTCTATCAGCATGTTCTTAGCCCGCGAAATGCGTCCCAGCACGGCCGCCGGCTTGTAAAGAGTGTCATCGAGCGCCAATTCCTTGATCAGTTTTTTGACCAGGCTCTTGCTGTCGGATGTGTCGTAGATGCTGTATTCGTGCTTGAGACCGATGGCATCCGACTCCACCCGCAGTATGCGGGCGAAAATGGAATGGAACGTACCCATTTGAAGGTAACGTGCCTGCTCCTTCCCCACCATATCGGCAATACGGGTACGCATTTCGCGCGCCGCCTTGTTGGTGAATGTAAGCGCCAGAATGGACTGCGGGGCCAGTCCGAGATGCAGCAGATAGGCGATCTTGCAGGTCAGCACACGCGTCTTCCCCGACCCGGCACCGGCAATCACCAGCGAGGGTCCCTCATTGTACATCACCGCGGCCTGCTGGGCCGGATTCAATTCTTGCTGCACCATATCGTCCATACCATAAAAAAAGACCGGGACTGTCATCCCGGTCTTTTTAAGGGAATTGTTGTTTAGAAGAAACGAACGCGGCGGTCCTTGATTTCGGCATTGCTTCTCAGATTTTCGTAAAGCAGATAACCATAGGGATTGCGCGCAACATATTGGTTCAATTCGCTGTTAAAATCAAACTCGCCGTCCAACTCACCAGCCGATTCCAGCTGCAAAGCGAATACACCCGCATTGCCGGCCACTACCGTGATGCCATCCTTCGTCAGCGAACTGAGTACGCCGGCCACTTTGGGCTCGCGACCCATACCGGCCAGGTAGGAGGAGGCGAACGCGGCGTTCGATGCCGTCTGTACCTCACCCAACTCTGCCAGCGATTTGGCGGACGACATTTCGGGAATCATCTTGTCGGCTTTCTTTTCGTTGATCAATTGTGTCTTCAACTGATTTTGAACGGCTTCAAAAGGCAGCGTACCGGCCTCGGTGACCGATTTCACACAAGCGACGACAAACTGGTCACCGCACTCGAACACCTGGTCGCAAACCGTTCCGGCCTTGTGTTCGTACGCCCAACGGACAATCTGACGGGTACCGTCCATATCGGCGATACGGGCATCGTTGGCACTTACCGGGAACGTACGCAGGAAGTAGCCGCTGTCAGGAACGGCCATCGCTTCGAAAGAGCTCTGGTCGTTGTTCTTGGCAATATACTGATTGGCTTCGTTGTAGAGACGGCTGTAAGTCTGGTTGCCGGCCGTCACCTCACGCTTGAGCACACAGAGTTTCACCTTTTCAACCGGCTTCGTCTTGGCGGCCACACGCATTACCTGAACCATCGGTGCATTGGGCAGCGTATAGGCAAAAGCACGGTTCACCTGTGCGGACGCACAGGCATTGAACAGATCCTGGTCCAGATCCTGTTCGGTCATCCAACCCAACACACCACCGTTCTGTGCCGTACCGGCTTTGGAGTACTGCTGTGCCAACTCGGAGAAATCACCACCGGCGTTGATCACACCGATCAGGCTGTCGGCGACCACCCGGCTGCGCTCAGGCGTATCTTCAGCTACAAGAATGTGTTCCAATTGAACGGAATCGGGCGTTTGAATACCCTTCTGCACCAGGCGCGCCATCTTGTAGGTACGTCCCAGCAATTCGGGACCGAACACCTCACCCAACTGAGCGGAGAAGGCAAAATCGGCCAAATCGGGATCGACCGTGCGGCGGCTTACCGGAATATCCTTGTAAGACTCATCGGAATTCTGGTTGGCCAAACCGATGAAGTCGGTCGAATTGACGAAATCCTCCTTCAAATCGGAGATCCACTGCTGCACTTCGGCATAATCGGCTGCCGAAGGAGCGATCTGGAAACTGAGCAGTTCCACCTCACGCGTTTCCTGCTCCTGACGGTACAGGTTCTTCTGCTCATTGTAACGGGCCTTCTGCTCGGATGCGGAAACCTCGTACAGGGAATCAGGCTCCGTGTAATAGCTGCGCACCACATAGTTGACCGTATAGGGACGACGGGCCTCGTAAGCCGTCTGAAGGTCGATTTCGTTGACCGCGAACGACAGCCCCACCAGGGAGTTGTATTTTTCGGACAGAAGCTGCTGACGGATGATGCGCTGCAGGCATGCCCAATACAGATTGAATTTCTCACGTTGCGAGGCGTCCACCTGCGGATCGTTGAGCAGGTTGAGCAACGATGCCAACGCCTGCGGATTGAAACCGCCCGTCTCCTGGCTGTAGAACAAACGGAGCTGCGAAAGCATCGGGTGCGGATTGTCGGCCGACAGGCGTCCGGCCAGTTCCTTGTCCGATACGGCGATTCCCAATTGCTCGCACTGGGCGCCCATCACTTGCTCCTGTACCCATTGATTCCATACGCTGGTACGGATCTGCTCGCTCTGGCGCTCATCCAAATTGGATTGTCCGTACTCTATTTCATAGAATGCCGTCATTTCGGCAATACGCGTCTGGAACTCGGCAAGTTCCAATTCATTTCCGTCCACCTTGCCAACCATGGTTTCGGAATCGCCGAACGCATTCCAATGGATATCGCCGATGATGAACAGCAGCATCGCACCGGCCACGAGGACCAGGGCCAACACCTTCCAAATCTTTTTCTCTCTAATGTTCTGTAAAGTAGCCATGCTTATAATTATTGTTTCAATTTTTCAATTGGTCAATTTAGGGTGCGAATATACATTTTTTTTGCCTTTTTCGGAACTTTTTCAAACTTTTATCAACTTAACCAGCTCAATTTTGTTCTGACTAGCCTTCAGAATTTTGAATTTATAGTTGCCGACCACCGCCTCGTCACCGGGTTTGGGGAATCCCTGACAATAGAAGAGAATCAACCCGGCAATTGTCATATAATCCTCATTAACAGGAAGTTCCAAATTATACTGATCGTTAACGTAATCCACTTCCAACCGGCCGGAAAAAACATATTCATGGTCGGAGATCCGCTTCTCCACATAATCCTGCGTATCGTGCTCGTCCTCAATTTCTCCGATAATCTCCTCCACGATATCCTCGAGCGTGACCATACCGGCCGTACCACCGAATTCGTCCACAACCACCGCCAGACTTTTCTTCTTGAGCAGAAGGATGTTCATGAGCTTGTTGGCCGGCATGGTTTCGGGAACGATGGGAACCAGAATGATCCGGTCCTGCCACTTGCGCGGCTGCCGGAACATTTCCATGGAATGGATGTAACCGATAATGTTGTCGATATTGTCGCGGTAAACCAGGATCTTGGAGAATCCTGACTGAACAAACTCCTCCTGCAGCTCCGACAGGGGGGTGTCGTACTCCACCGCCACAATTTCGGTGCGGGGAACAATGCAGTCGCGCAGACGCACCTTGGAGAAATCCAGGGCGTTCTGGAAAATACGCACCTCGTTCTCCACCTCCCTGCTCTCGCTGTGCTCCACCGAATTCTCCAGCCAATAGGAAAGATCCAGACGGGAGGGGTTGTAGGCGGCGTCTTCCCGGGCATGGATACCGAACAGACGCATAATGGAGCGCGAGAGCCAGCTCATAAACGAGGAAACCGGGTAAAGAATGACATAAATCAGCAGCAACGGAACGGCAAATACATTGAGCCATCCGTTGGGATTGATTTTGAACAGCATTTTGGGAACGAACTCCCCGACCACCAGCACAATCAGCGTGGAAATCAGCGTCTGCACCAAAGCCAGCAGCGCCGGATGCTCAATGGACAGGTAGGGCGAAAGGGATTCCGCCATCTTGATACCGTACACGACCAATGCGATGTTGTTGCCAACCAGAATGGTGGAAATGTACTTGTCGGGACGGTTGAAGAAAATTTCCAGGATGGATGACGAGAACGTCTGTTTCTGGCGGTCCATCTCGAACCGAAGTTTGTCGGCCGACACGAAAGCGATCTCCATACCGGAGAAAAACGCCGAGAAAAGCAACGACACCAGAATAACCACCACCGCCGACATCATGACACCACCTCCTCTCCTTCCGACACCGTCTGCACGCTGTCCTGCTCCTCAATCGGGAACACACCGTTGGGATTGAGGATGGTGTAACGGGTCAGCCCTGTATTGGACTCAAATCCCACACCGTTGATAATGCGCTTTTTCTGCGTAATGGTGATAAATTGATCCGTGTGTACCCGGTCCTCCTTCTGTTCCACAATCAGTTTTTCGGAATCGAAAGTCTCCGCATTCACATTCATCACATGCACGTGCCCCACCAGGATCCATTTCTCCAACTGGTTGTAATATACGGCCGAATCGGCATCGACCTCGGCGAAGACGGTCATATCTTCGGCAAAACGGTCGAAATGCAGTCCTTTCGGAAAAAGCCAGTAGGGCTCTTCCGCCCGATCGTACACATACCAGACAGGAGCGGTCACGCGGAATCGGGTCACCCCGGAATCGGAAATGAGTGTCACCATGTCGTAGGTACTCATCACCGGAAGGGAGTCGCGCGGAGCGGACAGACTGTCCCCCTCGGCCACCCGGTCGGAGCAGGAAGTAAAAACGGACATAACGATGACCCAGCAGGCCATCGTTATGCATCCTATTTTATGTCGGTACAAGCGGTACAAGCGGGCAGATGCTTAGTCACGGCATTTAACGGACTCTCCGATCCAACCGCCGATGGTAAAGGTCTCTCCCAACTGCAGTTCGGGTTTGAAGAACACATCCTGTTTGGAGGGATAATGCTGACGGTACGTGTTGATCAGCTGCTGAGCCGTCGAAGCACAGGCGGGATCGACCGCTTTGGCCTTCTCCAGTTTGTCCACTGCGGCCCAATAGATGGTCTTGTTGAGAATGGGATCATCGGGATAGGGCTTGGAGTTGGCGTACATATAGGCAATCAGGATATACGGCTCACCGTGCGCCGATTCAAACTCCAGCGCCTTGTAAGCGGCGGAACGGGCATCGGAGAAACGGTTCAACTTCTGGTACACCACCGCCACGTTGTACTGATAATCGTAACGGTCGGCGTTGTTGTCGGCACGCGAAACCGCCTCGAGGAAGAAATTGGCGGCATCGTTGAGGTTGTTCTGCTTCATTGCCTGATAACCGCAACCGGCAGCCGTTTCAGCCGTCGGATTGAGGCGGTGGGCATACAACGAAGCTTTGAAGTAAACATCCGACTCCTTGCAGCCCGCCTTGCGGAACAAACGCAGAATGGTAGCCAGAGCGTCCGCATTGTCCTTCTGTTCGTCCACCTTGGCGGCAAACACCTGCTCCAGTGTAGCACAATCGGCGGCACCGCTGTTGGTAAAGAAGACATTCAGATTGGAGGCCACCTGGGCGAACTGTTCGGCCGTCTTGTCCGGATTGCCTTGGGCGTCCTTGCGTTCGGCACGTTCGGCCGCCCATTTGGACAAACGGAGATACTCCTCGATGAAGGAGGTGCGCTTGCCGTCTTTGTCGGCCTGATAGTCTTTTTCCAACAGACTGAAATAGGTATTCACCACATCGGCGTCACTTTCCACACCACGGCCGTCAATGCTTTCCTTGAGCCAGGGCAGTGCCACAGCGGCGGCATTGGGATCGCCCGAATAATTCAGATAATCAATCGCCTTGCGCCCCAGAATGTAAGCCTTCGGATATTTGGTCTCATGACCGAAATATTGGATACGTTGGTCGTAGCAAGCCATCATTTCGTCGAAGAATTGTTTCTTCTGAGCGGCATCGGTCGCCTTGCTCATTTTATGAATCAGCATATTGACACCCTGGCTGTAAAGCGTACGTCCACCGGCGGTGGGACATTCGGCATACACCACCTTCCAGGCCTCGTAAGCCGTTTCATAGTCCTTGTTCTTATAATTGGCATTAAAAATGCTGAGATTCTCCAGGCAACGGATGCTGTCTTCGCCGGTACCGAACTTGGTGCCGGATTCAAGCCCTGTAGCCGCCGATGCGGTAAGGAATCCGAAGAAACCTGCCGACAAAAGGAAAACAATGCGTTTCATGACTTTTTCATTTAAAGGGTTATATCACTTAATTCAATTTACGTTTCACAAACCACAGCTCGTTGAGGGACACCCCTAAACCGAAACGGAAATACTGATCCACCAACAGCGTCTGCTGCAGACTGCCTGCATGTCCGTATTCGAAATGGACGTTGAGAACCGTCTTGGTGGATGGCAGCGGGAATCCCAATCCCAAGGTCACCGCCCACTGGCCGTAGCTGAAACCGTTGACGCGGACGTATGAGTTGGCATAGGATACACCTGCCCTAAACCGGATACGTTCGTAATACTTCTTGGAAAGGACGTCGTGTACATACTCGGCGCCCAACGCCACCCGGGAACGGGTTACCAACGTATCTGTCGTATTGTAAAAGAGCGCATGGGAGAAATCCTTCCATTCGTAATCCAACCCTACTGTCAGGCGGTCCGCCCACCGGTATGCGACACCGGCGCCCACAGTCTGCGGAAATTCAAATCCAGTGACCTCGGCCGAGGCGACCGTATCATTGGTGTAGGTAACCGTATGACCCCGGAAGTTCATCGGAAGTTTAAGCGCATAGGCCGCACCCACCATCAATTCATCCTTTCCCTTCCTGAGCGGCTGATGGTACTGCAGGCCGAAATCAACGGTAAAGGAACTGACCTTCAGGGTGGTGGTTTGATCCGTAGGCAGATATAAATCCTCTTCCGGGAAAGACACCCGGCGCGTATGTTCCAATTCACCGAAAAGGTAGTGGGCGTTCACACCCAGCGCCACCCGGTCGAGAATGTCAAAGGACAAGCCCAAATAGACCTGCGACACACCGCCGTCGCCGGAATAATCCTGCTGTGCACGGACGCTGTCCGTGCGCTCCCGCGTATCGAGCTGTTGGTTGACCTGATAGTCATAGCCCACGGTGGAACGGGGATTCAGACCGAAACTCAACGCCATCCACCGGGTAACCGGCATCTGAAAGGCAACATAATCCAACATACCGCTCACGCGGTTGAACTGTCCGGCATCGGTATGCAGTCCCTGCACCTTGCCCGAAACACCCAACTCCATCATGAACGTGAGGCTGTCAATGGCCGTATAGGAGGCCGGATTGAGCGCGTTGATCTGACCGGAGCTCCGCAGGCCGTACCCCAGCCCGCCCATGGAACGTGCGGCACCGAAAGACCCGTTTTCCAACTCACCGTATCCGTAACGGGAATAGGGCGACAACGACATACGCTGCGCCCATGCGTCCGACAACGCAAGTACCGACAATGTGATTATGAGGATGGTTCTACCGGGTTTCATTCCATTCCAAAACGGCGTTCAGGCCTACAGCCACCAAGTTTTGGCATACAAAGATGCGACTTTTTAACCGTTTTTCAAAGTAATTTGCGTCTCCGCCCGTTAAAAAAAGACAAAAATCGTCGTTTTTGCCCGACAAATCCCGGACATAGCCCTCCATTTCGTACAAAACGCCCTGCATAACCCCCGAACGGACCGCGGTTTCGGTCGTATCGCCCAGGAGGGGGAATTCCGCCTGCGGCTCCACCTGCGGCAGACGGGCCGTATGTTCGTGCAAAGCCGCCAGACGCATACGCAGGCCGGGGGCGATATTGCCTCCGGCATAACACCAGTCGGCGGTAAGGTAATCATACGTGACGGCTGTGCCCAGATCAACCACCAGACAAGCCTGGCCGGGAGCCAGTTTCCAAGCTCCGCACACGGCGGCCAGACGGTCCGCCCCCAGCGTCTGCGGGCTGCGGTAGGCCACCCGCACGGGCAACGGCATTCCGGCCGGGAACGCCACCACCCGGGGAATCCGTTCGGAAAGCTGCGTCACCCATACCGCCGGATCCTCCCGCACGCTGCACACCACCGCCCGAGCGAGCGGGAACTGCTTCCAGGGAACCAACGGCATCCAGGGCGTCCCCGCATCGGCGGAAGCGGAAAAGACCTCGGCACCTTGGTCAAAGACATGCAGCTTGGTTTTGGTGTTGCCTATGTCAACAATCAGATTCATGGGTGACAATTTTTTCCTGCCATAACCACCAAAGCAGAAAGATAAATGCGTAATACACGTACTTTCCGCCGGTATGGGCCCACTCAAACGCAAGCAGCCCGCGGAAGGTCAGCAGGGAAATCAGATAAATGCGCAGCACATTGAAAACCGACATCAAAGCCAGCGACACCGGCAGATACCAAGCCTTGTGACGCCAGGGGCCGGCCGCCGCCGAGAGAATCAAGGTCATCATCAGCATTTGCTTGACACCCGTACAACTCCAAACCACACGGATGGTTTCCATGTCGGCAAGGGAGACCAGCCGGCTTCCGTTCACCACCACCGGACAGGCACTGTGCTGCAACAGCCATCCGACCACCCGGGTCAAATGCTTCGTCAAGGGAGCAAACAGAAAGGTGACGTCGGTATTGAAAAAGAAAACCATACCGGCCGGACCATCCGAAAAGGTGTATTTCCAAAACAAATGAACCGCCAGCAGAAGTACGGCGAACTTGGCTGGTTCGGACAGGGCGGAACCGGACAGGAAGGAACGGATGTCGGCGGAACGGAACACGGATCAGATGACGACTTTGGAGAACGGAGTGGACGAGAGGTCGTCAAGATCCCCGTTCAGGTATTTGTACATTCCGGCAATGGCAATCATAGCGGCATTGTCGGTGGTAAAAGAAAGCTTTGGCAGGAAAATCTCCCAACCGTACCGCGCGGCATAATCCTGAAAAGCCTGGCGCAGACCGCTGTTGGCGGAAACGCCGCCGGATACCGCCACCCGGTGGATATGCAGGTCATCGGCCACCTTCTTCAACTTGTCCATCAGCACCTCAATCACCGTTTTCTGAATGGATGCGCACAAATCGGCCCGGTGACGTTCGATGAAGTCCTGATCCTTTTTCAACTCGTCCCGGATCAGGTAAAGGAAGGAGGTTTTCAACCCGCTGAAACTGTAATTGTAGCCGGCTATCTGCGGCTTGGCGAAATGGAAAAGGTCGGGATCCCCTTCTTTGGCCAGCTTGTCCACATAGGGGCCGCCGGGATACGGACCGCCGATGGACTTGGCGCATTTGTCGAAAGCTTCGCCCGCGGCATCGTCAATAGTCTGCCCCACGATTTCCATATCATTGAAGGCCTTTACCAGTACAATCTGGGAATTCCCGCCCGACACCAGCAGACAAAGGAAAGGAAATTCAGGAATATGCGGAACGACATCCTTTTCGCGGACGAAATGAGCTAAAACATGCCCCTGGAGATGGTTCACCTCCACCATGGGGATATCCAACGCAACAGACAGCCCTTTGGCGAATGACGATCCGACCAACAGCGAACCGATCAGCCCCGGACCGCGCGTATAGGCGATCACATCCAACTCCTCCTTGGCGATACCGGCCCGTTTGACCGCCTCACTGACCGTCGGAATAATGTTCTGCTGATGGGCGCGGGAGGCCAGCTCGGGAACCACGCCGCCGTAAGCGCTGTGTACCGCCTGCGAAGAGATGACATTGGAAAGCAGAACACCCCCCTTGAGCACAGCGGCCGAGGTGTCGTCGCACGAAGATTCGATGCCCAACACCACCACCTCTTTATTTTTTCGCGCAGCCTCTTTCATACGTAGCGAATATTTCGTAATTTTGCGTGCATATTTAGTCTGCAAAGTTATAAAAAAAATCTTTAAGATATTCATCGGCATTGCGGTATTTGTGGCTTTGCTTCCCGTGGTGTTCATGCTGGTCTTGAGCAACAAGGCCGTGCAGGCCTATGCCGTTGAGCGTGCAACCGGATACCTGAGCCGGGAACTGGGTGTGGACGCGCATGTGGGCAAGGTCAGTTACCGCCCCCTTTCAATCATCTCGCTGCAGGACGTCTATCTGAGTGACACGGCGCACGACACGCTCGCCTACATTGGCGACCTGTACGGCGATGTGCAGATCCGCCCGTTGCTGGACGGCATCGTCAACATCGACGTGCTGACTCTCGACGAGGTCCGCTTCCGTCTCACCACCGACGCCGACGGACGCACCAACCTGCAGTTTCTCATTGACTACCTCCAGCGGCCGGACGCCGTATTCCCCAACCTGCACATTGACCGTTTGCGGCTGACCCGCAGCCGGATACAATTGGACTTCGACCAACAGACTCCCAAAAATACTTTTGACCCCAACCACCTGTTGTTCGATGATCTGAACGTAGTGCTGTCCGGCTGCCATACGGATGACTCCTCCCGGGTCAACCTGCAGGGACTGTCCTTTACCGAAAGGTCGGGACTGTGCGTCAAAGAACTTTCACTCAAGGCGGAAATCGATTCCAGCCATGTCTGTGTCCGTGACCTGACCCTCCGCCTGCCGCACTCCAACATGCTGTTGTCATCCCTCTGCGTACAATACGACAGTCTGGCACAACTAAGCGACTGGCGGATGCTGCGGCAGCACGGCCGGGTGGAGTTGGATCTGACCACCTCGGAATGGGATGGCGGCGACCTGGTCAGCCTGTGGCCGGGATGTCGCGAACTGACAGCCCCCGTCCACTTGTCGGCAGCACTTGGGGGCACCTACGATGACTTCCACATGGACCGTTTCAGTCTGCAGTACGGTCAACACACGTATCTGTCGTGCAACGGCATGATCATGGGACTCAGCGACCCCAACGAAACCTTCGTTATGCTCGACGCCTCCCCCGCCGCCACCTGCAACGCCGACATCCAAAGTCTGACCAACTGCCTGCAAGGCCGGCCTGTCACACTGCCACAACCGGTACTGAATCTCGGCAGGACCAATTTCCGTGGCAATATGACAGGCTACTTTTCGGACCTGGTCGCCTACGGTATCGTCACCACCGAAGTGGGAACGGTCAATATCGACCTGATGCTCAGCTACAATCCCGATGCGAAAAACCTGAATTTCGACGGACAAGTGGCCACAAAATCCTTCCAACTGAACCGGTTGCTGGGCGAAAAGGCGCAACTGGGCGAACTGACCATGGATGTGATGGTAAGCGGCAACAAACGGCAGGGATCCAAGCTGCACGGCCATGTCACGGGCGAAATCAACGCACTGGACTACCGCGGATTCACCTATCGGGGAATCCAGCTGTCCGGCAAATACGACGAGAAAAACCTGACGGCCGGACTGAGTTACGCCGATTCGGTGGGATCGGTACTGCTGGACATGGACATGCACTACATCAACAAGCTGTGGGACATTGACCTTTCGGCCCGTCTGGACTCCATCCATCCGGCCGGCATGCACCTGGCCGACTCCACCCTGCAGGCCAAATTCTCCCTGCTGGTACAGTCGCACCTGAAAATCAAGGACCCCGATCACATCAAAGGTTACCTGCACCTGGATTCGCTTCGCATCGCCCGCAACGGACAGGAAATCCTGATCCCCTATCTGTATGTCACCAGCAAAGGCGACAACAAGAACCGGTCCATCCTGATCAACTCACCCGTTGTTTACGGCAGCATGGACGGCGAATTCACCTTCACCACCCTACCGCAGAACCTGCAATACCTGATAGCGGCCCACCTGCCGGCCCTCCCGCCGCTGGCCGTGGAGAAAAAAACGTCCGGAAACGACTTCACCTATCATTTCACCATCCCGCCCATTACCGAGATCGCCTATATGCTCAACACCTCCTGGAGCATTGATGACACCACGGTTATTGACGGTTTCTTCAACGACCACCGGGACCGTGTGGGGCTGGAACTCACTACGGGTCTGCTGGATTTCGGAAAGACAAGCATTGACCATGTACAACTCCGAATGGGCAATCCGGCGGACAGTATGCTGGCCGATTTGAAATTTGAGTACCAGACCTGGCTGGACACGACCAAAATCGCCCTGCACAGCGGCATACTGGACAACACGGTATTTGCCGGCATCGCTTTTGCCAACACGATGGAGAAAACCTTTGAAGGACGGATCAACACAAGCACCCGGTTCAACCAACCGCAGCAGGAAGGCCGCATGGTGGATCTGCTCTGCACCATTCTTCCTTCGGAAATGATCATCAGCGACTCGCTGTGGCATGTCCGACGCGGAACCATCCGTTACGACGAGGAGGCCGTCACCGTACGCGACGTGGCATTTGAGGGAACGGACCAATATGTCCGTGTAGGCGGAAAATCGACCATTAACGACAGCACGAATGTGATCGGCGTGGATATGAAAAACTTCAACCTCGCCTATCTGAGCGAAGTGCTGTATATGCCCGACATCAAACTGATGGGCTGGGTGACCGGCAAAGCCGCCGTAGGCCAGGTGCTGAAAAAACCGGTGCTCTATGCCGACCTGCATTGCCGGCAGTTCGGTTTGAACGCCCACCCGTTGGGCAACCTGGACGCCAAAGCGCGCTACAACCACCAACAGCAACAGATTGACCTGGGCGGCAGTCTGGTACTGGCTTCGAACGACACCAACCGCGTAACGGGTTACATTTCGCCGGTACGCGGCGACATGCTGCTGGACATTGACCTCAACCATGCGCCCGTCACTTTTATCAAACCATACCTGAAATCGTTCTCCACCAAGCTGGGCGGTACGGCGAGCGGGAAACTGTATGTGGGAGGTGAACTGGAACACGTCGAAGTATGGGGCAACATGCTGGCCGAAGACGCCTACCTGGGCGTGGACATCCTGAATACGGTCTTTCATTTCACCGATTCGGTGATTATGCAGAAGGAAGCCATCATTTTCCCAAACATCCGTATCCGCGACGAATTGGGACACAAGGGGCGGCTGAACGGTGTGCTCAAACACAAGTACTTCACCGACTTCGACTACAACCTCAACATTGACATGGATGACATTCTGGTATTTGATGCCAACGAATGGGAGAGTCCGGACTTCTACGGGCATGTATTGGCCGACGGACACGTCTCGCTGACAGGCGATGTCAACAAAATCGACATAGCCGTCAATGCCACTCCGCAGAAATACAGCTACATCGGCGTTCCGACCAACACATCGTCATCGGCGGCCGACAACCAGTTCATCACCTTTGTCAACCGGCAGGAGGAACGCCAAAAATCGCCGGAGGAGCGCCGTAAGCGACTGGTGGAGCAACTGCCGACCACCAAAACCAACATTGACCTGCAGGTGGATGTAACCCCGGACCTGGAGGTACAACTGGTGTTCGACAGCCGGACAAGCGACGTCATCACCGCCCACGGCAGCGGCAATTTGAAAGTGGATCTGGACAACAATGCCGACATCAGCATTTACGGAAATTACGATATTACGGAAGGAGAATACAACTTCTCGCTGCAGGGCACCATGTACAAGAAATTCCTGGTGGCCGAAGGCAGCAGCATTTCCTTCGACGGCGATCCACTCAAGGGGCAACTGGACATTGACGCCACCTACCAGACTACGGCATCGCTCAACGACCTGTTGGATGAAGCCATGCTCGCCGATATCAGCAACCACATGATCAAAGTGCTCTGCATCGCCCATATCACGGGACCGCTGCAAGAGCCCAGCATCACTTTTGACATCCAACTGCCCAATGCCGACGAAGAGGTGCAGCGACGCGTACGCTCCGCCATCAACACGGAGGAAATGATGAGCCAGCAGATGGTGTTCCTGCTGCTTACCGGCCGCTTCTACAACCCGGAAGTGATGAAGAACTCAACCAACTACTCCGCCGAACTGGCCGCTTCATTCGCCACCGCCACCCTGTCAAGTCAGTTGAACTACTGGCTTTCGCAAATCAGCGACAATGTCAACATGGGTGTCAATTACCACCAGGACAGCCAGGAGGCGGAGGTAAACCGCAGCATCGAGGTGAATATCTCCACCAACCTGCTCAACGACCGCCTGTTGATCAACAGCAATCTGGGATACCGCCAGCAATACGGCGACAACGACTTCATCGGTGACTTGGACCTGGAGTACAAACTCATTCCCTCCGGACGGCTCCGGCTGAAAGCCTACAACCAAACCAACGACAAGCTCTACTCCACCTCGCTCTACACCCAGGGATTGGGTATTATGTACAAGGAGGATTTCGACACGTGGAAGAGCCTGTTCAACCGCTATCATGAAGCTTTACGCAAAAAGACCGACGAGGAAAAAGCGGAGGAAGCGCAGAAAAAAGCGGAGGAAAAGCAGCAGAAAGCCGACGTGCAGGCAGCCAAAAAGGCTTTGCGGGAAGACCGCAGACGCCGCCACAAAGAATACGTCGAGCAGCAGAAAGCCCTGAAACAACAGCAGCCCTAAACCATGACTCCCCGGTCAACCGCAGTTGCCGGGGAGTCATGTCTGACGGGACGAAGCGTTTACTTCACTTCCCAAATATCATTGGT
>JAGDAS010000072.1 GCA_017959385.1 Paludibacteraceae bacterium | reverse complement strand
CTACAATTTAACAAGTTATATCGAGCGGCTTGAAAAGCCGAATAAATTATAACTATTAATTTATACCATTATGGGAAAGGAAAACTTTTACATTGACTCGCGCCTTGAGGTGTTCGGGAAAAGAGAACGGAAATGCAACACAAACGAGACATTCGGAGTTGAAGCGGATGTCGAGACCATTTATGTTGTGAGAGCCGGATCGGTAATGAGGATGGAGGAGTTACCATCCATCGCGCCGTATGCTTCAAAGATCCGGAAGATGCTGATAGACAGCGGTCAAGTTGTGAATGGTCGGTTTGTGAAGGACGTTTTGTTTCGTAACAAATCGCTTTTAGGAAGTGTGTTGCACGGACGTTCGTCGAATAAAGGAATATAACAAATATCTCGGTGACCGGTTCGAGTCCGGTAATCTCCACCAACAAAAAAGAGCAGTCATTTTATGATTGCTCTTTTTTGTGTTATGGGAGGTTGGCTTACTGGCGTTTTTCCACTAGTTGCAGCTTCCAGTTGGCGTCGCGCTTGAAGAAGTCGCCCCAACAGAAGAGCGGAATGCTCAGTCCGATCACACCACCGCCCACGGCGGTCAGGACGGTGCCGGCAGTACGGGCCGGTTGCGGATTGTTGGCATGCGCGGCACCGGCGAAGCAGCAGGCTCCGGCCAGCGCACATACGCCACCGATACTGATGGTGATGATACCGGTTTTCATGCAGGTGGTGCCGAGTTTGTATTCCTCGTAAATCGGGGTCGGCATGCAGATGGTACGGTAGCCGTCCTGCTTTTTCTTGTCGTGATAGAAGGTCCAGTCATCATCCATCAGGTCGTTGGATGCTACGGTTTCCAAATCGTAGGTGGGAATGTAGTAGCACACTTTTTCGGTTGAGTAAGTGACATAGGTCCGTTCACGGAAA
Organism: Paludibacteraceae bacterium; assembly: GCA_017959385.1. Taxonomy (GTDB): domain Bacteria; phylum Bacteroidota; class Bacteroidia; order Bacteroidales; family Paludibacteraceae; genus Enterocola. The sequence goes on along the minus strand of JAGDAS010000072.1, from coordinate 10,145 downwards.
TTCAGTCCCGTCGGCGAACCGATGTAGTTCCAATCGCTTTGAGCCAGGCAGATCATGCCGGCCAGCATACAGGTCCAGGTAAGTAGAATCCGTTTCATAATATTACGCTAAGAATAGGTTTAACTCTTGATACAACCGATGGGTGGGCAGTCCCATGACGTTGTAGAAGGATCCGACCAGTTTCTCAATGCCGATGTAGCCGATCCATTCCTGTATGCCGTATGAACCGGCTTTGTCGGTCGGGCGGTAGCAGGCGATGTAGTGGTCGATTTCCTGGTCGGTCAGACGGGCGAACGTCACTTCGGAGATGGCATGGAAACTGCGTTGTTTCTCCAAGGTGCGGATACACACCCCGGTAATGACCTTGTGGGTGTTGCCCGAAAGCGTGCGCAGCATACGCCGGGCGTCTTCTTCATCTTGAGGCTTGCCCAATACATTGTTTCCGCAAATGACGACCGTGTCGGCGGTGATGGCCAGTGTGTCCGGCTGCATGCTTGGCAGGAATGCGTCCGCCTTCCGCTCGGCGATGAAGGTGGGAATCTGAGCTCCCTCCAAGGTGGCGGGATAGTGTTCGTCGGTATCTACCCGGGTGGCCGTGAAATCGATTTCCAGCCCCTTCAGTAATTCTCTTCTGCGCGGAGATTGGGAAACCAATACCACATGGTATTTCTTGATTTTTCCAGCAAGCAGCATATCAGTGCATATTAAGGTAGTACAAATAACCGGCGGCCAGCGGGTAGAGGGCGTTGACGAGCATGGTGTATTTCAGCAACGCGCTCAGTTGGGCGAATTCCTTGATCTTGTGCGAACGCCATAACAGGGCGGTGTATGCCGTCAGAGGAAGCAGCAGACCAAAAATATAAAGGGTGTGTGTCAGGTTGTCAACCGGGAAGCAGGCCACAAACCACGCCATATAGAATCCCAGCAGCATGATGACGGCCGATAGTCCGGTCAGCACCCACTTCGCGCCCTTTTCCCCCCATACAATCGGCAGTGTTCTGCATTCCATTTCCGCATCGCCTTTGCGGTCCTGCAGATCCTTGGTGATTTCGCGCAGCAACGTCAGCAGGGCGGCGAACAGGCCGATTCCGGCGGCAAATCCGAAGATCTGGGCTACCACGGCGTTGATGAGTGTGGCGATTTCCTCATAACTGCCGTCTGTACTGAATTCGGCGAATTGGACCCGCAGCGAGTCCACCACGACCTGCCCGGCCAGAAAGACGGATAGGAATACGCAGAGTGCGACGACCAGATTGCCTACCAGGAACTGACGTTTGTAGGAAGAGGAATAGAACCACAGGAAACCGGCCACACCTACAATGATAAGGCCCGTCGTAAGGCTGTGGAGCAGACAACTGAGCAGGATTCCGAGCCCGATACCGGTTCCCCAGAGCAGTTGGAAGTAGCGGGCGGCCTGTTCCCGGGTTTTGGTGTGGCCTACAATCACCTTGGTCGGGCGGTTGATTTCGTCAATGCGTGTGTCGAAATAGTCGTTGACCACATATCCGCCGGCTGCGATGCAGACTTCCGTCAGCAGCAGCAGGACGTAATTGCGCACCAAGTGCATTTGTGTCAACAGAATACTGTCGGAAATCTTGATTCCCCAGTGCAACATGACATAAAAGAGCCCCCAATAAATCACGGAGACCATCAAGGCCAGCAAAAGGAGGTTTTTCCATCTGATCAATCGAATATAATCCATATTTTCGGGTGTTTGGTTGTTGTTTGCTTACCAGCCGAAGGCCGTTTGTTCATTCATCCAGGCGTCTTGGGCTTTCATGGTTTGTTCTATGATTTCGCGTACACATCCGTTGCCGCCGGATATCGGTGAGATATAGCTGACCGCTTCTTTGACCTCCTGAGCTGCGTCGGCAGGGCAGACCGGTAAACCGACTTTCTTCAATACCGGCAGGTCGGGGATGTCGTCGCCCATATAGAGAATCTCTCCGTCCTGCAGCCCGTGGCGGAGTTTGAAATCCTCATAGTCCTTGATTTTGTAGGTGGACGACAAATAAATGTCTTCAATTCCCAAATATTGGTAGCGCATCCGGATCGTTTCGGTATTGGCCCCCGTGATAATCGCAATCCGATAGCCGTGCTTGACAGCCAGTTGCAATGCGTAACCATCCTTTACACTGGTGGTGCGCAGAGGTTTGCCGCTCTCATCCATGCCGACCGTGGTGCGTGACAGCACTCCGTCAACATCAAAGACGAACGCCTTTATATGGGGAAGAATTTCTTTGTAGTTAATCATAATATTGCCAAATGCACTGACTCATCAGTTCGTATATAGCGGCGGTCTGCCCTTTCAAAGCGGCCCGTTGACGGTCGCATACCGCCCGGTCCTTCCGTCGGGCCGGACCCGTCTGGGCCAGGGCCGGGGAGATGTGGTGGATCTTTTCAACGGTCTCATCTATGAGCGGGAGCAGGTCGTCAAACGGAAGCCCCGCCTGCTGCATCAATTCATCCGCCCGGGTGTACAGGTGGTTGGTGAAATTGCAGGCGAATACGGCGGCCAGATGCAATTGCGCCCGTGTGGCGGAGTTCACTTGGCGGACCTGTCCGCACAATTCGTTTGCGAACGGCTTGAGAATTAAATCCAAATAATTGTCGTTCGCTTCGATGTATGCGGTGATTTTAGAGAAATCCACAACCTTTTCCCTTGAAAATGTCTGCAACGGATAGAATACACCATAGTGGCAGGCGAAACCGGACAAAAGTTCCATGGGCACACTTCCCGCCGTATGAACCAGCATGCCGCTACCGAAATGCATTCCCTGCAGTACGTCGCTGATGGCATCGTCCTTGACACTGCACAGATAGAGGTCGGCGGGCTGCAGCTGGTTTTTGTCTGTCGTGTAGGGGATGTTGCCGCAAAGCTCCGAAAACTCCCGGGTATGCGCCTCGTCGCGCCCGAAAAGCTGTACCAACCGTAACGGACGGTCTTTTACGGTTATGGCCAGCGCCAATTGCGTAGCCACCCGTCCGGTTCCGATTATCACGATGCGCAACATACAGCTGCCGTTTAGAATTTTTCGTTATGGATTTTTTCGGTTTGCAGACGGCTCTCGTCAAACGGTGGCCGTTGTTCGGCTTTGTGACCGATGCTGACGATGCACTCCACCTGATAGTTGTCAGGGATGGACAGCAATTCGCGTACCTAGTCGGCGGCCATGCGGTTTTCCTCCATGCCGGAGCGCAGGCGGATCTGACACCAGCAACTGCCCAGTCCCAAGGCTTCGGCGGCCAGTTGCAGGTAGATGGCTGCAATGGAGCAGTCTTCGGTCCATACGTCCGATTTGGAGGTGTCGCCTACCACGACAATGGCCACGGGGGCGTCTTTGACAAACGCGCCGCCGGCCGGTTTGCAGGTGGAAAGGCGGTTGCGCATTCCGGCATCCGTCACTACAATGAACTCCCACGGATTGGCGCGTTTGCCTGCCGGTGCCATCAGTGCGGTTTTCAGAATTTGTTCAATATCGGCCGGATTCACCGGTTCATCGGTGAATTTGCGGTGGCTGCGACGTTGGCGGACCAAATCAAAGAAGGTATTCATAGTAGATATTATTTATTTTTTAACACATCATATAAATAGGTAAAGGAAACCAGTATGGCCTGGTTGCCCGAACGGGAGAAATCGGACCCGGGATCGTCATCGAAGATGTTGGTCAATCCCCAGTTGTATCGGGCCTCCAACAGGAAAAAACCGGCCTTTTCACTTTTCAACTCCAGTCCCAAACCGGCCGTAAGTCCGAAATCGAAACGGTTGTCAATGGCTTTGGTTTGCTGCAAATCACCGTTGCCGGTGCCGGAGGCGTCATCGTTGACCAGGAAGCGTATTTCCGGTCCCAAGTGGATGACGGCACGGGCCACCCGCCCTCCGAATACCAAGTGGGAGAGGAAGGGGATCTCGATATAATCCAACCTGCGCTCAAACGATCCTGCATCCTCTTTTTCCTTCCAACCCAGTTGGGAGTAGTTGATTTCCGCCTGTAGTCCGAAATGCTTCTGGATTACATAGCGCAGGGTGATACCGCCGTGGTAGCGGACATCAAAGGCTTGCTCCACTTCCGGCTTGAATCCGACGCGGGGCAGTAGGTTCACGCCTTGATTGACACCCACGCCCAACTCCGGTTTCAGAAAGTGGTACTGCGCATGGAGGGTTAAGGTCATCCATACCAAAGCCAAGGTGGCAAAAATCCTTCTGAGGGCCATGAAATCAGTAGTCTGTTAGTCCGTTACGGTCGAATCTCTGCAGCATTACACCGCGGTTGATGTATCCGCCCTCCGGCTGGATGCGTTCGAAACGGAAACTCATTTGGAGCAGATGAACGGTTTCGTCGGGCAGGAAGAAACGGAAATCCTTGCCGTGTGTGGCAATCATTTCGCCGAAAAACAGCGTGATGTCATAGCCGAACAGTGCGTAGTTGGGGGTTTGCTGCACATCGGGCACACCGAACCGGTTCACCAAACGGCGGAAGAAGGCCTTGGTACGGGGTTGGGTGTAGTTTGTGTGGTAGTTGGTGCAGGAGTACAATGTGCGGTCGTAAATCTCCTTCATTTGAACAACATGCCATTCCTGGAAGCCGAAAAATTCGACATCCGGGTGGGTTACTTGCGACATCTGCTCTCCGAACTGATTGATCATCAGTTTGTTTGTGCTTGGCATTACCACCATCAGGCTGCGTTCGGTCAGGTTGGCGATGGAATCCGTCAGTGTGGCGATGGTGTCGGAATTCAGGATGTGGTAGGGGATGCCGGCCACTTTCATTTCAGCAATCAGCGTGTCGGCAAAGCCGATTTTGTCAAACATGCTCACGCGGGTGGGTTCGAAAATCACCACCTCGCGGTCGGCGAACTGGTTGCAGAATGCCTCGCTCATCTGTCCGTACAGCTCTTTCTGCGGGCTGAGCACCTGGAAGAGGTATTTGTTCTTCTCCGTTTCGGTGGTGTTGGTGGAAAAGGGGACCACCATCGGTATTTTGTAGCGGGACGAGAAGGTGGAAACATACGGAATCTGGCTTTGGTAGGCCGGGCCGATGATCAAATCCGCTTTTTTCAGATTCGCATCCTGCAGCACTTGGTTGAGTTGTGCGGCCGATTTTCCGGTGTCATAGCAATATACATCAAAGCTGATTCCTTCTTTTTTCAGAGAATCCAGCGCAATCAGGCAGCCCTTGTAGAAGTCAACGAAGCGGTCTATCTTACTGTCGCGTGTCTCGGCATCCAGCATGAACGGCATCAGCACGGCGATCGTAATGTGATGTTGGTTGACGGAAACAGCCGCGAGTTGCTCAGGATCCGTGATAACGGGCTGCGGTTCCACCGGAATGGAGTCGCCCGTTTCAATCACGGGAGGGGTGTCTTCTGCGGTTGTCGGTTGTACTACGACACTGTCTGCCGGTTGCTTGAAGGCCCGGGAGACTTGTCCGCTGATGCGGGCCCGCTTGGAAGCGGTTTTTGCATCGCGCGCCAACTGCTCGGGTGTTTTGGCAGGTTCTGCGGCCGGAGCGGGGGCGGACTGTGCCGCCGGAGCCGGTGTGTGGTTTGTTGCGGAGGGTTGCGCGGCGGCGGGCACGGGGGCGTTGGCCGGTACGACGAGCGGGAATCCGATTTGCAGCGTTGTGACAGAGGGATTGAGCCGGAGCAGTCCGTCCACGGTTGTTCCGTACCGTTTGGCCAGACTGTACAGGGTCTCTTTGGGTTGTACAACGTGGATCTGTGTCGGTTGGTCCGAGGGGGCGGGAGCAGGGGCTTCGAGTGCTTTGACGGCGGCCTGGGTGGCTTCGGTGACCGGAATCAGCAGCACCTGGCCGAGCTGCAGGCCGGCCTCACTGCCCGGATTGGCCTTCATAATCTCCGTTTGGGGAAGGTTGAACCGTTTGCTGACGGCATAGAATCCTTCGCTTTTCTGCACTTCGTACAGGTAGTAGGATTGTCCGTTTTTCGTAATGACAGAGTAGGTTTCCGCCAAAGACAGGACGGACAGGGTGAGGAAAAGCAGGATATGTGAGATTCTTTTCATAATAGGTACGCGTGGATGTGCAAAGTTAGGAAATTTTTGGCAGATAATGGCAAAAGTCGTACCTTTGAAGGCACAAATTATTAACATTCCATGAAAAAAGGCCTGTTGCTGTTGGGCTTGTTAACGCTGACGCTGCCCGTTTGGTCCTCGTTTTCAATCGAAGGCGTATTGTCGGACACCTGCCCGCAAATTCATATTGATACGGTTTTTGTGGTGAACGGGACGGACGGCGGCCGCTTGTCCTATTCCGATACAGCGGCTTTCCGCTATCGTTGGACGGCTTACGACCGCGAGGAGAATACGTTGGTGCTCAAGGAAGAGGCGTTGCCGGTCGATACTACCTGGGTGGCGTTGCAGGACAGCGGTTCGCAAGGGTATCTGCTGGAGGTGCTCAAGGATGACGGCGTTGTCCGCAAATGGGCCTGGGTGTTCGACTACAGCCGTCATCCGGCCGTTATCGACAGTGTCTCGGTCGATACCGATGTGTCGGACCGCTGCTATTTCGTCCAACTGCATTTTGACATTCAGGCGGATACGCTGGTCTATGACACCATCGGGCATGCGCAGCTGGATTTTATCCTGGACCGCACCTTTTTCCTGACCTACGACTCCACTTACTGGGGCAGCGCTTCCTATCTGACCGAGACGGTTACCCGAAAAGTCGGACAAGTGGCCGATTACAGCATTGAATCTCCGTTGGGCAACACAGCCTATACACTTTCCGGCGATCACAGCGCCCGGACCTTCCAGATCGAATCCTCTTATACGTCAGCTCCTTTTGAGGCCATCGCCGTAGAGATTAATCCCGATGCCCGTGTGTCGGAGCGGGAGGCCAAAAACGAGAAAGACCGCGATGCTTCGTCCAACCTGAAGCTGTCGGGTTCCGCGCCGCTGGTGGTGGAAATCCTCAGTCATGCGAGCGATGCGGCTTTCTTCTACGACTGGACGCTGTCAACCGAAAAGGATTTCTCCAACACGGTGTTGTCGTACAAGGATCCGGATTTCCGTTACACATTTTCCGAAAAGGAGACCTACTACCTGCGCCTGCAGGTGGCCAACAGCATACTGTCGGAAGACACGCTGGTCACTTGTCAGAAGGAGCGGGTGTATGTGGTGGAGGTGATGGAGTCCATGCTGGATGTGCCCAATATCTTTACGCCCAACGGCGACGGCATGAACGACCAGTTCAAGGTGGCCTACCGGTCTATTACCGATTTTCACGGTGTGGTGTATAATGTGTGGGGTCGCAAGGTGTTCGAATGGACCGATCCAGCCGATGGTTGGGACGGAACCATTCATGGCAAACCGGCAGCCGAAGGCGCTTATTTCTATGTGATTAAAGCGACCGGCAACGATAAGGACGAAAACGGTAAGGTGATCGAATACTTCCTGCGCGGCGATATCAATCTGATCCGTTGACCGATGCTCCTGTGTGATCTTCCTGCAAAGGAATCTCCATCAGTTCAAAATCCTTGATTTCCCCCTGGTCCAGCGTGAAGCGGGTGAGGGTGCGTACCAAATGGAAGCCCTGTCTGCCGGCCGCACCCGGGTTGATGTGCAGCAGGTTCAGTTCCGGGTCCATGCCTACTTTGAGTATGTGCGAATGTCCGCTGATGAACAGCTTGACATGTTGCTGCCGGAGCAGCTGCCGGATGGCGGCGGATGCGTAACGGCCGGGATAGCCGCCGATGTGGGTCATATAGACGCGTACTCCTTCCAAATCAAACAAAAGTGCGGATTGCAGCTGCTGACGCAGCGGGTTTCCGTCGGCATTGCCGAATACGGCACGCACGGGTTTTGCGGCGCAGAGCCGTTCATAGACCCGGTTGCCGCCAATGTCGCCGGCATGCCAGATTTCGTCGCAATCGGCAAAAAAACGCAGGTACCGGTCATCCCAGTACCCGTGCGTGTCCGACAATAATCCGATTCGTTTGATGGCTCGGTTTATTTGGAGGATTCCTTTGCCGGGGAGGCGGCAGCGCTTTCGGCGGTCATCGTGCAACTTCCGTTGAATTCGGCGTTCTGCTCAATCACCAGCGCGCTGGTGGTGATATCGCCTTCAATACGTCCGGACGATTTCAGTGAAAGCGTTCCTTTAGCTGTGATATTGCCTTTCACATAGCCCATTACATCTACATCAGCGGCTTCGATGGTGCCGATCAGCTTGCCTTGGTCTCCGATGACGATGCGGCCGCGGGAATGGATGTTTCCCTCAATGGTTCCGTCAATGCGGAAATCGTTCTCTGTGGTCACTTCTCCTTTAATCAACGTTCCCAAGGCGATACTGTTGTGCGCCTGGCCGATGTGCAATTCTTCCGATTTAGACATATCACTTGAATGAAACAGCATATTATACAACAAAAAAGGAAAGGCTTACTGCATCGCACCGCTCAACCGACCTGCCCTTGCTGCGGTCAAGCCCTGGGGGATTCAGAAGGGAGCTGGTCGTGCAGGACCTTTCCGAACACAAAGGTAGCACAAAAAATCCGATTTGCCAAGCCCGTGTATGTTATTATTTGCAAAATTTGTGTTCGGTTGTTGGTAAAAGCGCAATTTATCCTTATTTTTGTGCATCAATTGATATGCAACCAACGTTTTTCTATGGACATTTCTGTCATTGTTCCCTTATATAATGAGGAGGAATCCCTGCCGGAGCTTCACGCCTGGATTCAGCGTGTTATGCAACAGGGAGGCTGGTCGTACGAACTGATCTTCGTCAACGACGGCAGCAAGGACCATTCGTGGGAGGTGATTGAGGAGCTGGGCCGTAAGGATCCGGCGGTACGCGGTATCTCCTTCCGGCGCAACTACGGCAAATCGCCTGCCTTGTTCTGCGGGTTTGAGGCGGCACAAGGGGATGTGGTGATAACGATGGATGCCGATCTGCAGGACAGTCCCGACGAGATTACGGAACTCTACCGGATGATCCGGGAGGAGGGCTATGACCTGGTTTCAGGATGGAAGCGGAAACGTCACGATCCCAAGTTGACCAAAAATCTGCCCAGCAAACTTTTCAATGCAACGGCGCGGGCGGTGTCCGGCATCAAGCTGCACGATTTCAATTGCGGACTGAAGGCCTACCGGCTGGAGGTGGTCAAGCATATCGAAGTCTATGGAGAGATGCACCGTTATATTCCGTATCTGGCTAAAAATGCGGGATTTACCAAAATAGGTGAGAAAGAGGTCTGCCACCAGGCACGCAAATACGGCAGCAGCAAATTCGGTTTGGACCGTTTTGTGCATGGTTATCTGGATCTGCTTACGCTGTGGTTCCTGTCGAAATTCGGGGTTAAACCGATGCATTTCTTCGGATTGCTGGGTTCGCTCATGTTCCTGGTCGGTCTGATTGCCGTGATGGTGGTGGGTGGTGTCAAACTGCGCGCCATCCTCGGAGGCTACCGGGCTCCGTTGGTCACCGACAGTCCGTATTTTTATCTGGCCATGCTCTTTATGGTGCTGGGAGTGCAGTTTTTCTCCACCGGCTTTCTCGGGGAGCTGGTCAGCCGTTCCTCGCAGGAACGGAACAATTATCAAATTTCCCAAAAAATCAATCTGAACTGATATGGACACTTTCTGGAGTATCTTACAAGTTTCGCTTCCGGCGCTGCTGGTAGGGGGTATCGTGTGGCTGATGATGAGCAAGTTCTCCGAACAGGAGAACCAGCGCCGCCGTTGGCAGTTGCTCCGTACCACCCAACAGACGGCTTTGCCCATCCGTTTTACGGCCTATGAGCGTATGGTCATCTTCCTGGAGCGTATCACCCCCGACTGCATGATGGTTCGTTTGCAGGATAATGCGCTTACAGCCAAGCAATTCCATGCGTCTTTGTTGGTTGATATCCGGGCGGAGTACGAGCATAATGTATCGCAGCAGTTGTACATGAGCGACGAGGCCTGGGCGGTGGTGAAGAATGCCAAGGAGAGTATTGTGCAGTTGGTCAACGCCTGTGCCGCGCAGCTTCCGCCCGATGCTCCCTCCATGGATTTGGCCAAGTTGATTCTGGCCACCTACGGTGAAGCTTCGCAGGCATCTCCCACCGAGACGGCCATTGAGGTGCTCAAGCAGGAAATCAAAAATTACTTTGCGTGATATGCTCCGTACATTGCGTATAGGCTGTCT
>JAGDAS010000071.1 GCA_017959385.1 Paludibacteraceae bacterium | reverse complement strand
GGCTGATCGAAATGGTGGAGGATTACAACAACAAGGTGGGCTATTCCGAGCGCACCAATGTGTTCATCGAACCCAAACTTTCGATGCAGTGGTTCCTGAAAATGGAGCATTTGGCGCAGATTGCCCTCAAACCGGTGATGGACGACGATATCAAATTCTATCCGCCCAAATACAAGAACACCTACCGCCATTGGATGGAGAACATCAAGGATTGGTGCATCAGCCGCCAGTTGTGGTGGGGACACCGCATTCCGGCCTATTACCTGCCGGGCGGGGGTTTTGTAGTGGCTGAATCCGAAGCTGAGGCGCTGGAGAAGGCCAAGGCCAAAACCGGTAACCCTGCGTTGACCGCAGCCGACCTGCGTCAGGATGAGGACTGCCTCGACACCTGGTTCTCGTCGTGGTTGTGGCCGATTTCGCTCTTCGACGGCATCAACCGCCCGGGCAATGACGAAATCAAGTACTACTATCCGACGGCCGATCTGGTGACGGGTCCCGATATCATCTTCTTCTGGGTGGCCCGTATGATTATGGCCGGCTACGAATACCAAGGCACAATGCCGTTCAAGAACGTGTATTTCACGGGTATTGTACGCGACAAGATCGGTCGCAAAATGAGCAAGTCGCTCGGCAATTCGCCCGATCCGCTCGAACTGATTGAACGGTTCGGTGCCGACGGCGTGCGCATGGGTATGATGCTTTCCGCACCGGCCGGCAACGATATCCTCTTCGATGAGGCGCTCTGCGAACAGGGACGTAACTTCAACAACAAGATTTGGAACGCTTTCCGACTGGTCAAGGGATGGCAGCAGGCCGACACCGCCCAACCCGAAGTCAACGCCCTGGCGGTGAAGTGGTTTACGTCCAAGTTGAACAAGTCGGTGGCCGAAATCAACGACCTGTTCTCGAAATACCGCATTTCCGAAGCCTTGATGGAGGTGTACCGCCTCTTCTGGGATGACTTCTCCTCGTGGTACCTTGAAATGGTGAAACCCGCCTACGGCTCACCCATTGACCAAGCCACCTACAGTGCCACCATCGGCTTCTTCGACGCCCTGTTGCGTTTACTGCATCCGTTCATGCCCTTCATCACCGAAGAGTTATGGCAGGCCATTGAGACCCGCAGAGCAGGGGAGAGCATCATGGTGATGCCCATGCCACAGGCCGGGCCGGTTGACGAAGCCCTGCTGGAGACTGTCCAAGTGGCACAGAATGTCATTGCCGGTGTGCGCTCGCAGCGGTTGTCGCGCAATATTCCGGCTAAGGAAACTTTGGAACTGCACTTCATGGGGGCGCACAACGGTGCCATGGATGCTCTGATTGTCAAGATGGCCAATGTAAGCGCGATCGCTTCGGTCAGTGAGGCCGGTGCGGCCGACGCGTCGTTTATGGTCGGCGCCACCAAGTACCTGCTGCCGCTCGACGGACAGATCAACGTGGAAGAGGAGATCAAGAAATGTCAGGCGCAGATTGAACACCTCGAAGGATTGCTCAAGGGGGTCAACGCCAAACTCGGCAACGAGCGTTTTATGGCCAACGCCAAACCCGATGTCATTGAACGTGAGCAGAAGAAAAAGTCGGACAGCGAGGAGAAGATCGCCGCACTTCAGGCGACCATCGCACAACTCCGCAAGTAATCGGCTCTGACCATAAAAAAAAGCGGCCCCTACGGGTCGCTTTTTTTATGGTCTATTCGTTCGGATCAGTCCGCTTTGACGTGGTCGTACATGGCGGCTATTTCCCGTTCGTAGAGTTTCTCCACTACCTTGCGTTTGATTTTGAGCGTGTTGGTGAGCAGCCCCTGCTCCATGGTGAAGGCGGTAGGCAGCAGCGTGAAGTATTTGATCTGCTCGTAGCGGGCCAGCGCTTTGTTCTTTTCGTCAATCATGCCTTGGTACAAGGCGTTGATTTCAGGTTTGGCAACCAAGTCGGATTGGTCGGTATAGCTGATGTTGTGCGCCTCCGCATAAGCTTTCAATTGTGGGAAATCCGGTACAATCAGCATGGTGACGTATTTGCGCTCATTGCCGATAGCTGCAGCTTGATCCACGTATTTGTCGTTGCAGACGATGTTTTCCAACTCCTGCGGAGCGATGTATTTGCCGCCGGCGGTTTTGAACAGGTCTTTGATTCGGTCGGTCAGGTATAGATTGTTGTCCGGATCAATGTAGCCGGCATCGCCCGTGCGGAACCAGCCGTCGTCGGTAAAGGACTCCCGGTTGGCGTCATCGCGTTGATAGTACCCGGTGGTGATGGTTTGACCCTTCAGAAGGATCTCGCCTTCGGCCGAAATGCGCACTTGCACATCGGGCATGATGCGTCCGACCGAACCGATTACATATTCGCTGCCGTCGGGTGGATAGCACGATACGGTGGCGCACGATTCGGTCAGGCCGTATCCGACTACGATGTTGATGCCGATGGCGTGCAGGAATTCGTTGATCTCGTCCGAGAGTTTGGCGCCGGCGGTCGGGAAGAATTTTCCTTTGTCAATGCCGGCCGCCTTGTGTACCAAATGGAAGAGCGGATGGGCGATCAGCCGGTAACGCAGCGCCAACCCCTTGGGGGCGTGTTTGCCGTAGCGTTTGTACTGCAGATTGTATTCGCGGCCGGTTTGTATGCTCCGCAGCATCAGGCGGTGCAGGTAAGGCGGGAAGGAGTCGATTTTCTGCCAGATGGCGGCATAGACTTTTTCCCAAAAACGGGGTACCGCACACATGACGTTGGGCCGTACTCCGGTAAGTGTTTTTTGAATCTCGGCGGGCTTGCGGTTGATGTAGATGGCGGCGCCACGGTCCAGACACACATAGCACCAGCCCCGTTCGAACACGTGCGAGAGCGGCAGGAAACACATGGAGGTGTCGCTGTCGGTCAGGTTGTTGATGCGCAGCCGGTGGATGCGCAGACATTCTGTGTATGTACGCTGGAAAAGTTGCACTCCCTTGGGGTTGCCCGTAGTACCCGATGTGTAGAGGATGGTCATCAAGTCATCCTGCGAACAATGGCTGAGACGTTTTTCCAACTCGTCCGCACACCGCTTCTCCTGGCCGCTTTCCAGCAGTTCGCTGAAACGGAAGGCTTGGTCGCATCCGCGCAGATCAATGCCGGGCTCGATGGCTACAATCGTTTTGAGTGATGTGCCGTGGCCGAGAACCTGCAATGCGATGTCGTATTGGTACTGGTCGCCGGCGAAGAGGATGGTCACTCCGCTGTCGCGTACAATGTATTCCACTTGTTCGACCGTTGAGGTCGCATACAGCGGGATGGAGGTGGCGTGGTTGCGGAATACGGCAAAGTCGCCGGCAATCAGCTCCCACATGTTTTGGGCGAAGAAGGCGACCCGTCCCTGTTCCTGCAGACCGATTTCGCACAAGGCGTTGGCCAAGGCGTTGACATGTTCGTTGAGCCGGTACCAGGAGATGGAGAACCATTGACCGTCGTCGTGACGGGTGTCGTGCAGTTCGGCACGGTGTCCGTATTTGCGGGCCTGATGCTCAATGAGCATGGATAAGTGTTGGATTTCTTCCATAATGCTTTGTGTTATTGCTCCGTCGGTGAATCGGGAGGCAGGCCGTTGGCCTTTTGCAGGGTTTCCCAGGCCTCGCGGGCGGCCATTTGTTCCGACTGTTTCTTGCTGAGTCCCTCCCCCTCGCCCAAACGCTTCCCCTCAATCAGCACCCGGGTACGGAATAGCGTGGTGTTGTTGGTCCGGTTCACTTCCGAATGGATCAAATCGAATTCGTATTGATACTTGTGTTGCTGCGCCCATTCAATGATGCGCGACTTGTAATTGTAGTCCTGCAGGGCCTGGTTCATGTTCAGATAACCCCGCTTGAAAAGACGCTGGACAAAGCGGTAAACCTGTTCATACCCCTTGTCCAGGTAAATAGCGCCGATGAGGGCCTCGAATGCATTGCCGTTGATATGGATTTTTGGGCCGTTGGCATTGGTCGGATAGTGCTGGGCAGCCACAATGAGACGGTCCAGACCGATGTCGGTGGCCAGTTTGTCCAAGGTCTCGCGCTTGACCAGCCGGGAACGGAAATTGGTCAGTTCGCCTTCGTTCTGGTTCGGGAAGGCCTCATAGAGGATATCGGCCATAACCGACCCCAGTACGGAGTCGCCCAGGAATTCGAGCCGTTCGTTGTTGATACGGTGCCCCTTGGGGTCCTCCTGCATGACAGACCGGTGGGTGAGGGCCAGCCGGTAGTAGTCCGTATGGACGGGCCGGTAGCCCAGAATATCCTGCAAAAGCAAAGAGGTGGCATCCCCCTTGCGGAAAATGCCACCTATGTATGCAATCAGTTTACAACTCATCACGCTTGGTATTTGCGTACCAGAATGCTGGCATTGTGACCGCCAAAACCGAAGGTGTTGGACAGGGCCACGCGGACGGGTCGTTTCTGCGGCTTGTCAAAGGTGAGATTGAGGTTGTAGTCAATATTCTCGTCCCGCTCGCCCGTGAAGTTGGTGGTGGGCGGTACAATGTCGTTGACTGTAGCCAGTACGCAGGCGATGGCTTCAACCGCACCCGTGGCACCGAGCAGGTGGCCGGTCATGGATTTGGTCGAACTGATGTTGAGCTGGTAGGCATGTTCTCCGAACACTTGTTTGATCGCCTTCAGCTCGGCCACGTCGCCGGCCGGCGTTGAGGTTCCGTGCACATTGATGTAGTCCACGTCCTCCGGACGGATGCCGGCATCGAGCAGCGCGTTCTGCATGACCAGAGCAGCCCCTGCGCCTTCCGGATGCGGGGCGGTCAGATGGTGTGCGTCGGCGGTGGCCCCCGATCCGATTACCTCGGCATAGATGCGGGCTCCGCGTTTCTTCGCATGTTCCAGTTCCTCCAATACCAGGAACCCGGCGCCTTCACCCATGACAAAACCGTCACGGCTGGCAGAGAATGGCCGCGAAGCCGTCTCAGGCGAGTCGTTGCGGGTGGACAGGGCGTGCATGGAGTTGAAACCACCTACACCTCCCAGGGTGATGGCGGCTTCCGCACCACCGGATATCATGACGTCGGCTTTTCCCAGACGGATGGTGTCGAATGCGTTGGCAAGGGCGTTGGTGCTGGAGGCACATGCCGATACCGTTGTGTAGTTCGGGCCTCTGAAACCGAATTCCATCGAAATGTGACCGGCCGAAATGTCGGCGATCATCTTGGGAATGAAAAACGGACTGAAGCGTGGCGTGCCGTCGCCGGCGTAGAATTCCTTGAATTCCTGTTCAAAAGTACCCAGTCCGCCGATACCGATACCGCAGATGACTCCGATGCGGTTCATGTCTTCAACCGACAGGTCGAAACGGGCGTCGGCAATGGCCTGACGGGCCGCCACAATGGCGAACTGGCTGCAACGGTCCAACTTGCGGACCTCTTTGCGGTCAAAATGCTCGAGCGGGTCGAAGTTCTTGACTTCGCAGGCAAATCGGGTCTTGAATTTGGAGGCGTCAAAAATGGTAATGGGACCGGCTCCGCTCACACCCTTCAGCAGGTTGTCCCAGAAAGTGGGAATGTCATTGCCGATGGGTGTAAGGGCGCCAAGTCCCGTTACAACTACCTTCTTCAATTCCATAGAAGAAATTTGAAAGGTATTGGTTTACTTCGCGTTCTTCTCAATGTAAGCGATGGCTTCGCCTACGGTTTGAATTTTTTCAGCGTCTTCGTCAGGAATCGTGATACCGAACTCCTTCTCGAAATCCATAATCATTTCAACGGTGTCCAGGGAATCGGCTCCCAGATCCTGGGCAAAGCTGGCCTCTTCGACCACGGCGGACTCCTCTACACCCATCTTCTCTACGATGATGGCTTTCACTTTAGCTGCAACTTCAGACATAACTTTAAAAATTTAGTTAATAAATGAGTTTTTTCAAGCGCAAAGGTAAGCAATTTTGTTGAGATGGTGTCAAAAATATGCCTTATAACACTTTTGTTTATCCGTTTTTTGCACTCAAAAAAATCTAACTTATTGACTGTCAGTGTTTGTGCAAATGTAAATGTTGAAAACTTTTTAGAAGTGGATTCTTTGTATTAATTTTGCGTCGCTTTAACTGACAAATATGCGTAGAATTGCGATACTGGCCTCCGGCAGCGGTACGAATGCGGAGAACATCATCCGTTATTTCCAGGGCCGCTCCGATGTGGAGATTCCGTTTGTGTTGAGTAATAAAAAGGATGCCTATGTGCACGAACGCGCCCGGCAGTTGGGTGTGCCCTCGTACACCTATACCAAAGAGGCGTTCCAGGATGGTACCGTGTTGCAGTTTCTGCTTTCGCAAAATATTGATTTGGTGGTGCTTGCCGGCTATATGCTCAAAATCAGCGATGATATGCTGGCCGCCTATCCCAACAAGATTCTCAACATCCATCCTTCGCTTCTGCCCAAATTCGGCGGCAAGGGAATGCACGGCGACGAGGTGCACAAGGCGGTTGTGGCGGCCGGAGAAACGGAAAGCGGCATTACCGTGCACTACCTGAACGACCGCTACGACGAGGGGGAGGTGATCTTCCAGGCCTCCTGTCCCGTACTGCCCGATGATGGTTACGAGCAGGTGGCCGCCAAGGTGCATGCGCTTGAATATGCGTGGTATCCCAAGGTGATTGAGCGCGAACTGGCGAAATGACCTTTCGGCAAATACGGGGCCCGCTCCTGCGTTTTGTTCATAACTTACGGGTGGATTATTTGCGGAAAACGCGCTGAATCTCTACCTTTGAAAATCCCGGGGCATGGTTTTGTTTCGGGATTAATTGTCTGATAATGAATTTTGTACACTTACACGTCCACTCGCACTACTCCATTTTGGACGGCATGTCCAAAGTGCCGGCGCTCATCGACAAATGTATGAAGAACGGCATGCATGCCATGGCGCTTACCGACCATGGAAACATGTACGGCATCAAGGAGTTTCTGGATACGGCCGACAAAGTCAACGGTAAGCCGAAAAAGGCGGTGAAGGAGTGTGAGGAGGCCATCGCCAAGGAAACCGATCCGGCCAAGAAGGCTGAATTGGAGCGTAAGCTGGTGGAGTTGAAGCAGGCGTTGGCCGATTTCGTCCCGTTCAAACCCATTGTGGGCATAGAAACCTACTGCGCCCACGAGTCGTTCGCCGACGAAAAACTGCCCGGTCACAAACAGCATCGTGGCTGGCACCTGATCCTGCTGGCCAAGAACAAGCGGGGGTATCTGAATCTGTGCAAACTGAGCTCCAAGGCATTTACCGAAGGATTTTACTACAATGCGCGGATTGACCACGAACTACTGGAAAAGTACCACGAGGGGCTGATCTGTTGTTCGGCCTGTCTGGGCGGTGAGGTGCCGCAGAAGATTATGAAAGAGGGGGAGGAGGCTGCCGAACAGTCGGTGTTGTGGTTCAAACGCCTGTTCGGTGACGATTATTACCTGGAGATGCAGCGCCACAAGACGGACAAGCCCGGCGGCGACCGCACCACCTTTGAACGCCAGCAGGAGGTGAACGAGGTGCTGATGCGCCTGGCTCAGAAGCATGGCATCAAACTGATCGCCACCAACGATGTCCATTTTGTGGAGGAGGATCACGCCGAGGCGCACGACCGGCTCATCTGCCTGAGCACGGGCAAGGATTTCGACGACCCCAACCGCATGCACTATACCAAGCAGGAATGGCTCAAGACCCCGGCCGAAATGGAGGCGGCCTTCTCCGACATTCCCTATGTGCTGGAGAATACGCTCGAAATCGCCGGTAAAATCGAGACCTACAGCATCAACTCCGATCCGATTATGCCCAAATTCGCCATTCCCGAATCGTTCGGCACGGAGGAGGAGTACCGCAAAAAAATCACCGAACAGCAGCTCTTTGACGAATTCACGCGCGACGAGCACGGCCAGGTGGTGCTTTCGCAGGAGGATGCCGAAAAGAAAATCAAGAAACTGGGTGGTTACGAAAAGCTTTACCGAATCAAGCTGGAGGCCGACTATTTGGCCAGTCTGGCCTGGGAGGGTGCCCGCAAACGCTACGGCGACGAGCTGACCGACGAACAACGGGAGCGCATCATTTTCGAGCTCCATATTATGAAAACCATGGGCTTCCCCGGTTACTTCCTGATCGTGCAGGATTACATCCGGGCGGCGCGCGAGGAACTGGATGTCTGGGTGGGGCCCGGACGTGGTTCGGCCGCCGGAAGCGTGGTGGCATACTGCTTGGGTATCACCGATTTGGATCCCTTGCGCTACGATTTGCTGTTCGAACGTTTCCTCAACCCGGACCGTATCTCCCTGCCTGATATCGACGTTGATTTCGATGACGACGGCCGCGGCCGCGTACTCGACTGGGTGACGCAGAAGTACGGCGCCGACCATGTGGCGCACATTATCACCTACGGCACGATGGCGGCCAAGTCGGCGGTGGCCGATGTAGGACGTGTGCAGAAGATCGAGCTTTCGGAGGTGAACCGTATCAAGGGCTATATTCCGGACGATTTCAAACAGACCATCAACCCGGAGACCGGTAAGCCTTTCGACGACGGTAAGACCAAGGTGCCCAAGGTGAATCTGAAGAATTGCTTCGCCTATATCGGCGAACTGACCGCCGCGCGTTACAACGATGCCAATCCGGCCATCAGCTCCATGCTTAAATATGCCGAACAGTTGGAGGACACCAACCGCCAGGTGGGAATCCATGCCTGCGGTGTGATTATCGGTGCCGACGATTTGACCAACGTGGCGCCTGTATGCACCATCCGCGACAAGGAGACGGATTCCGATGTGGTGGTGACGCAGTACGATGGGCACTATGTCGAGTCGGTCGGTCTGATCAAAATGGACTTTCTGGGTCTCAAGACCCTGTCGTTGCTCAAAGAGGCTGTCCGCAATGTGAAAAAGACGCGGGGCATTGATGTGGATATTTTCAACATCCCGATTGACGACGAATTGACCTACCAGCTCTATCAGGAGGGGCGTACCATCGGTACGTTCCAATTCGAATCGCCGGGTATGCAGAAGTACCTCAAGGAACTCAAACCCACCCAGATCGAGGATCTGATCGCCATGAACGCCCTATACCGGCCGGGCCCGATGGATTACATCCCTCAATTCATCCGGCGCAAGCAGGGATTGGAACCCATCACCTACGATATTCCCATCATGGAGAAATACCTGAAGGACACCTATGGTGTGACCGTCTATCAGGAACAGGTGATGCTGCTGTCGCGGCTGCTGGCCAACTTCACCCGTGGTGAAGCCGATACGCTGCGCAAGGCGATGGGTAAGAAGATCGCCGCCATGCTGGCCATGCTGAAACCCAAATTTCTGGAAGGCGGCAAAAAGAACGGACACGATCCCAAGGTGCTGGAGAAGATCTGGGCCGATTGGGAGAAATTCGCCTCCTATGCCTTCAACAAATCGCATGCGGCCTGCTATGCGTGGGTGTCGTACCAGACGGCTTACATGAAGGCGCATTATCCGGCCGAGTACATGGCGGCCAACCTTACGCGGAGCAAGGACAGCATTACGGATGTCACCAAATTTATGGAGGAATGCAAAGCCATGAATATCAGCGTGCTCGGTCCGGATGTCAATGCCAGCGACCTGAACTTCGTACCCGACAAGGACGGCAATGTGCGCTTCGGTCTGGGCGGGGTCAAAGGCGTGGGCGAGGGTGCTGTGGCGGCCATTGTGGACGAACGGGAGAAGAACGGCCCCTACCGGGACATCTACGATTTCTTCGCCCGGGTCAACCTGAACGCCTGCAACCGCAAGACCCTGGAGTCGCTGGTGCTCAGCGGTGCCTTCGACTCGCTTGGTTCCGAAACGCGCGAACAGTTCTTCGCCACCAACACCAAAGGCGAGTCCATGCTTGAACTCCTCATGCGCTACGGCAACCACATGCAGCAGAGCAGCAACCGCAACGACCTTACCTTGTTCGATGTTGCCGACATTACCATTGACATCCCGCGCCCCAAATTCCTGCCGGCCGTTCCTTGG
>JAGDAS010000070.1 GCA_017959385.1 Paludibacteraceae bacterium | reverse complement strand
GTAGGGGTTCTGCTATGGTTTTCCGTTGGTTGTCAGGTAGTATTGTGCACGCTCCCAACTCGTATTTCAGGCAGTGCCGGCAGTACATGACGGGTACGCCGGGGCGCGCCAGCGCCTCCAACGAGGGTTCGGTTGCGGATACGCCATGCCGGTGGTAAAAGGCTTCCGCCGCTTGGTTGTGGAGGTTGGCCCGGTAGCCTTGCGGTGGCTGGGGCCATACGATGTTGTTCTTTTGCGGAAGCACGGTGGGAGCGGGCAGTGAGGCGGTGCGTGCCTGCTCCAGCCGCCGGCAGAGGCGGCGGCGCGCCTCACTCAGCACGGAGGCCGGAATGAAGCGGTCGGTGCGGATGTCCACGCTACGGGCTTCGAAGGCTGTGTCGCCCAATTTACGCAGTTGGCTTTCGATGTAGGTCTTCGGGTCCTGCCGGGCGGGTTCGGCTGTAGCTTCCAGCGGGGTGGAAACCGTCCTTTCGCCGTCGGTCAGGGATAGTTGAATGCCGTCGAGTTGCCAATCGACCGTTATGCGGCGTTCGGCACTGTCGCCTTGCAGCAGACGCTCAAAGGCGGTGTCCTCGTTGCGGTACAGTTGGGTGCCGTTGGCTATCGTGGGCAGGGCGGGAGCAAAGATCTTCCGGCCTTCGGCCCGGTTGGCGCGCAGTCCCCGCAGTTGGCCGTTCTGTACATAGCAGAAACCGTCGCCATTGTTCAATGGCGTTTGGGTGGCGATTTCCAACCAACCAGTTCCTTGTCCGCAGACCGGTCCGACGGGTTCGCCCATGGATTTCGGACTGACGGGGTTGAAAAGTCCGTTGTGACGGCCGTGCAGGAAGTAGTCGGTTCCCATGCGGTTGAAACTTTTGTCGGCCTGGGGGGTGAAGCGCGGCCGGCTGACACCGTCGGAAGCGCGCCGGTACTGGCCGGGATGTGCGGCGATGTATGCGTCGAGCAGCCCGCTGTAGAGCGCGGTGATATTTTTGACGTAAGCAATATCTTTGAGGCGGCCTTCGATTTTGAAGGAATCCACTCCGGCTTCGATGAGTTCGGGCAGGAACCGGTGGGTGTCCAGATCCTTGAGCGACAGCCAGTGCTGTCGGCCCAGGCTGTGTCCTTGGGCATCCTGCAAGTCGAAAGGCAACCGGCAGATCTGCGGGCATACGCCCCGGTTGGCGCTGCGCCCGCATAGGGCCTGTCCGGCATAGCACTGACCGCTGTAGCTGACACAAAGGGCACCGTGTACGAAGGCCTCGAGCCGTACGTCCGTACCCTGGCGGATGGTTCGAATCTCATCCAGGCTGAGTTCGCGGGCCAGTACGACCTGTTCGCATCCGATTTGCTCCCAAAACCGCACTCTCTCCAGACTGCGGTTGTCGCACTGGGTGGAGGCGTGCAGGGCGATGGGGGGCAGGTCGGCCTCGAAGAGTCCCGTGTCCTGCACAATGAGCGCATCCACGCCGATGTCGTACAGGGTTTGTATCATGGCCTTGGCCTCTTTCAGTTCGCTGTCGGTCAGAATGGTGTTGAGCGTAACGTACACCTTGGCCCGGTACAGGTGGGCGAACTGTACGAGCTCCGCCAAATCGTCGGTGGAATTGCCGGCAGCCGCCCGTGCGCCGAATTTCGGGGCACCGATGTACACGGCGTCGGCTCCGTGCAGAATGGCTGCACGGGCGATTTCCGTATTTTTGGCCGGAGCCAGCAGTTCAAGGCTTCTCATCGCAGTGTTTTAACCGCACAAAGATAACAAAAAAGCCGCATAGTCGGACTATGCGGCTTTTTTGTGTCGATGGGAGGAATTACTCCGTCACGCGTTTCAAGGTGATTACGCGGTGAACGGTGATTGGGAACTCGGTATCGTCGTAGAGTTGTTCCTCGGTGATATCGGGGTCATAGTCGGTGATGTCGATGTCATACTGGTAATAGAGATCCTCGTAGTTTACGCGATCCTCATATTCCGTAATGAGTTTCAACGTATTCTCATCCTCGAACTCGCAATTGGCGGTCATCTTGTAACCTCCCATGCGCATGATGGATCTTCTGCGGCCGTTTCCACCCGACATGCTGAAATCCATCACGAGTTTGCTGAGTTCCGGCAGGTATTCGTAGGTACCTTCCGTCGTGTCGTATTCATCTTCCATCGTCAGCGTCATGTTGCTGAAGAAGACGATGGAGTTCGTGCCGTCCATCATCATGGTGTCTTGGATGGGCTCGATGCCTTCCATGCCCAAGGTGATGGTCTCGATATTGGATTCAACGTTCCATTTGCCATTCAGCTTCTGATACAGGTCGGTCAAATCCTCTTCGTTGTCGCACGAGCTCATGCCCAGCAACAAGGCTCCTGCCAAGGACAGGAATGCGAATAATTTTCTAGCTTTCATATGCTTTCGGTTTTGGGTTTTTTATTGTTTGGTGTAGGTTTGTACGGTGAATTTTTCCATAACACCGTAGTCGAACAATTCCTCCGATTCCGGGTTTTGATACATGTAGTCGTCGTCGTAGAACGTGCGTTGGCGCAGTTGGATGGTGTTGTCGTTCCAAACCAATACATCGTAGAGTTCGGGGTATTTCTGTCCCTGGTACTCGTAGGTGAATTTCAACACTTTGCACTTCTCGTCATAGAAGTAGGTGCCGTATTCGCCGTAGGTGCCATCCAACAGGCTGATCTCGTTTTCGCTCATCACGTACAGATATTGAGGATCGTTGCGTTCCAATTTGGTCGTGTCGCGCAGATCCTCTTGTTCCACACCGTCAAAATAGGCGTACTCGATCTCTTCCGTCAACAGCCATTTGCTTCCTATGGCCAAGGCGGGCGCATCCTTTTTGTCGCAAGATGCGGCTCCCAACACAAGTGCCATGCCGCTCAGGCAGGCCAAAATGCTATAGCGTATATTCTTTTTCATGGTAGTATGGCTTTATTTTTTTAGATGAATGGTTTCTTTTCGTACAAATTTTTCCCAGATCGGCTCATCGGTTTCAGGGTCGTATTTGTCATAATCCATGTACTCGCTCACGTTGACGAGGGTGGCGCTTGTTTTGTCAATGGACTCGAGCGTGAACATCATGACTTGGGGATATTCCTCTATCTTGATGAACAGATCTTTGCCAAATACTTGATATGTGCCCGACATGGCGTTGCCACCGTACATGTCAACGAGTATGCTGCGGTCCTCTTCCTTGATGTACACGCTGGCAATGTTTGATGGGTTGTAGCTGCCGGTGTAGGTGGTGTCGGTGACTACGGAATCGCCGATGGTGTAATACACATCCATGCTTTCGACCTTCCACAGGCCATCCAATTTCTTCTCGGTCTTCTCGTCTTCGGTTTCACACGAAGTGAGGGCCGTCAGCATCAAACCTGCCAACAGCAGGGTGGAGCTGAAGATTTTCTTTACGTTCATTGTTTGTGATATAAAAATTAGTATTTTGTTTTTTACGTGGCGAAATTACGGATTTTAACCTATATATCAAAATGTCAGACAGCTATTTTTTTAACATCTTTTAAATTTCTTTCCGAAAATGGTGTCCCGCACCTTACTCAATGGCGTTGATGTCGTAGGGGGTCTGTTGATAGACGAAATAATTCAACCAGTTGGTGTACAGGAGGTTGGCGTGGCTTTTCCAACGAACCACCGGTTCCTTGGAGGGGTCGTTGTCGCGGAAATAGTTGGCGGGGACCGCGATGTCGATGCCTTTGCCCTGGTCGCGGAGGTATTCGTCGCCCAGCGTGTTGGGAGCGTATTCGGGATGCCCGGTGATGAAAAATTCGCGGCCGCCGCGCGCCATGACCATATATACACCGGCCTCCTTCGATTCGGAAATGATTTTCAGCCCCTTGACCTTCTTGATGTCTTCTTTCCAAAGTTCGGAATAGCGGCTGTGTGGGGCGAAGAATTCATCGTCGAAGCCGCGGAAAATGGGGTTTTTCTTGTCCAGTACGGTATGCGGGAACACGCCGAAGCATTTGGCGCCCAGCTCATGCTTGGGAACACCATAGTAGTGGTACAACCCTGCCAGCGCCGCCCAGCAGATGAACAGGGTGGAGGTGACGTTGTGTTTGGCCCAGTCGAAGATATCGGTCAGTTCGCTCCAGTAGTTGACCTCCTCAAACGCCATCTTCTCCACCGGAGCGCCGGTAACGATCATGCCGTCGTACTTCTGGTCGCGGATGATGGCGAAATCCTTGTAGAACATTTTGAGGTGCTCGATCGGGGTGTTCTTGGAGGTATGCGATTTGAGTTTGATGAAATCGATTTCAATCTGCAGCGGCGAGTTGGAGAGCAGGCGGATCAGGTCGGTCTCGGTCGTGATTTTGACGGGCATCAGGTTGAGAATGGCGATGCGCAGCGGCCGTACGTCCTGCGACGAAGCCCGTTTGCTGTCCATGACGAAGATGTTTTCGTTCTTCAGTATTTTGATGGCCGGCAGTTCGGCGGGAATGGTGAGTGGCATGTTTCCTCCTTTCTCTTTCGAACCGCAAATATACAATTTTTCGGTAAGAAATAATCCTTCTTGCAGCGAAGTTGTGGTGTGTTCGCACACATTTTTATAAAAATATGGTGGCGGAACAAAAATATTCCGTTATCTTTGCCCTTGTAAAATCCAATACGATGAATGCACAAACCTCCAACCGCATGAGCAGTTTCCGATGGGTGATCTGCGGCATGCTTTTCTTAGCCACCACCATCAACTACATGGACCGTCAGGTACTCTCTCTGACGTGGAAGGACTTTATCGCGCTCGATTTCCATTGGAACGACAACGATTACGGCAACATTACAGCCACCTTCTCGCTGTTCTATGCGTTTATTTCGCTGTTTGCCGGCAAATTCATCGATTGGATGGGAACCAAGAAGGGATATGTGTGGGCCATTGTCATCTGGTCGTTGGGCGCCTGCCTGCACGCAGCCTGCGGTTGGGCCACCATGCGGCTCACAGGTATCGCCGACGTTGAAACGCTGCGGGCGGTGACGGAGGGCTCCAAACTGGCGCTTATGGTTTCCACACTCAGCGTTTGGCTGTTTCTGGCCTGCCGGATCATTCTGGCTACCGGTGAATCGGGCAATTTTCCCGCCGCCATCAAGGTGACGGCCGAATTCTTCCCCAAGAAGGACCGGGCCTATGCCACCTCCATATTCAACGCCGGCGCCTCGGTGGGCGCCTTGGCCGCACCGCTCACCATTCCGGTGCTGGCGGAGCACATGGGCTGGGAGATGGCCTTTATTATCATCGGTGCCATCGGTTTTGTATGGGCGGGAGCCTGGTTGCTGCTGTATGCCGCGCCGGCGCACAACCGCTTTGTCAGTGCGGAGGAACTGGCCTATATCGAGTCGGACAGACAGGAGGATGCCGCCGCCGACCGGCAACCGGCCGCAGAGGAGCGTAAATTCTCCCTGCTTGATTGCTTCCGCTACCGTCAGACCTGGGCGTTCATCATGGGCAAATTGCTGACCGACGGGGTATGGTGGTTCTTCCTTTTCTGGGCACCGGCTTATTTTTCCGAGCTGGGTTATCCGTCGTCATCGGGCATGGGGCAGCTACTGATTTTTGTGTTGTACCTGATTGTAACGCTGGTGTCGATATTCGGCGGTTATCTGCCCAAATTGTTTGTGGAGAAAATGGGGATGCATCCCTATGCCGGCCGTATGCGCGCCATGCTGATGTTTGCGGTGCTGCCGGTATTCGCCATGTTTGCGCAGCCGCTGGCGGGTGTTTCGCCCTGGTGGCCTTGTGTCATTATCGGTTTGGCGGGCGCCGGACATCAGGCTTGGTCGGCCAATTTATATTCAACGATCGGCGATATGTTCCCCAAGTCGGCCATTGCCACCATTACGGGCATCGGCACCATGTTCGGTGGTTTGTGCTCCTTTGCCATCAACAAGTGCTCAGGTATGTTGTTCACCTATGCCGACCGTATGGGGGAGGCGTTCTCCTTCTTCGGTACTACGGGCAAGCCTGCCGGCTACATGATGGTGTTCTGCTACTGCGCTGTGGCCTACCTGTTGGCCTGGGTAATTATGAAGCTCCTTGTACCGCGCTACAAACCCGTACAAGGGTAGTTTCACTTCCGTAAATAAAAAAGCAGGGGCGGGTTGGATCCGTCCCTGCTTTTTGTATGGTTTTTTCCGAAAGGTTAATCTTCTTTGCTCCCGGTACGGATCCTACCGTACCGGGAAGTGTTTCAGCCCAATTCATCGAGTTCCCTGAGGTTGGATTCCAATTCGGCAAGCAACTCATTGCGGCGTTTGCGCGATCGGAAGTAGGCAAAAACAATCAAGGCGCACAGGGCGGCGAAAAGCAGTATGGCATAGATGACGCGGCCGCGTTCGATGATCCATCCGCGTTCGAGAAAGAACACCACCGCATAGAGCACCAGTACCGATCCGTACAGTACCAGATTCTCCCACGCCAGGCATTTTTTGAGCCGGGCGGTGTCGCGTATCAGCTTGCCCGTCGGGTCGGTTATGTTCATCCGCGTGGCGGTGAGCGCACGGAACAGGCTGTAGGCGCTTCCCGCAAACAGGAACACCAGCATGGCCTGGATAGAGGCCGGATTCATGATCTGCTGGATTTCAGCATCGCGGCGGAAGAACACCAGCATCACCGCTGTTACAAACACACACGACAGCGCCGCATACCACATGTGGTTGCGCAGGTTGGCGAGCGAGCCGTCCGTACGCATGGTCACCAGTTCTTTGACTGCCTTGGCATTCATCGTTTCCACTTGCGCCAACCGGCTGTCCAATTCATTCCATTTCAATTTTAATTCTTCGAGTTCCATAGTAGTAAGTATTTAAAAATCAGACATTTTTTGAAGTTTATCCTTGATACGGGTCAACTTTACCCCTACGTTGCCCTTGCGAATCCCCATAATGGTGGCGATTTCATCGTACGATTTGCCGTCCAGCCAGAGCAATACCACCGCGCGTTCCAATTTGCTCAGCTTTCCGATCAAACGGTACATTTCCAGCACCTGCCTACGGTAGTCCTGGCTGTCATCGAGCAGCGTGTCGATGTCGCAGGTAAGCGGCACGGTGGTGGGCCGGCTCTGTTTTTTGCGCAACTCCGACATACAGGTGTTGAGCGCAATGCGGTAGATCCAGGTGGACACCTGGCTTTCGCCCCGGAAATGGGGGAAGGCTTTCCAGAGGTTGAGGATGATGTCCTGGCAGGTGTCCTCCAGCGGTATGTCGTTGTCGGCATACAGGAGGCCTACTTTGTAGATGAGTCGTTTGTGCTCGTCGATGAGCTTGAGAAAGGCTGTTTGCGAATCGTTGTGTTTCATTCCGGTTTTCATTTGCCCTATTGGTCGCAAATGTCGTCGTTTTATTACATCCGACCGATGGATTCCGATGATATTTTGTAGTACAAATGTAATGAATTCGTCCAGGATGCTTGTTTTTTTAATTGATAATCAAACATTTTGTGATAAAACATTAGTTTTTGTACCCGAAATTCGTAACTTGCGGGCGTTCAATAATTCTTTTATCATTTTTATGAAAACGAAATCAATTTTTGCCCTGATGCTGGGGTGTCTGTTGGTGCTTGCCGCCTGCAAAAAAGGGAAAACTCAAGAGCCGGAGGAGAAATCTCAGGATACGGAAGAAAAGACT
>JAGDAS010000069.1 GCA_017959385.1 Paludibacteraceae bacterium | reverse complement strand
TGGACTGGGCACCGGCAAAGTCGTCGTTGGTGAAGTTGGAGGCAGCCAGGTTGTTGGTGGTACGCCAATCGTCCGGGTTCTGCTTGGCGTTGGCAGCCGTGAAGGCGTCAGCGTCTTCCTTATTCTCAGCGATGGAGGCGGTGAACATCAACTCCTCAACATTGAGGGTGTCGGGGTTCGACTTGGCCAAAGCAAGCAGCTCTTCGTCAGTCTTACCGGCTACGTTGACGGTCAACTCGAGGTGAGCGCGACGCAACTGCGGCAGAATGTCGTTAGCCAACTCCTTGTAAGCGGCGGAGAGGTTCTTGATTTCCTTCTCACGCTCGGCGGGATCTTGATAGGTACCCAATACGCGGAGAATCAACTCCTTGTCCTGGATGGAAGAAGCGTTGACCAACTTGGCGAAGCCTTCCCAGTCCTCAGCGATGTACTTGGCATCAACAGCCGTCTGGTTCTTCTGCTTCTTCAGGTAGTTAACGGTGTTCTTCTGACGGTTGGAAGCCAGGTTCTCGTTGAGGCTTTCAGCACCATCGGGAGAAGCGGCGGCCACCAAGGTCAGGGCATCGATCGTGCGCTTTTCGTCGTCAGCGACGGCGGCGGCAGCGGCGTTCAAAGCCTTCACCTCATCATTGCCCTTGACATTGGAGCTCTGGATGTCGAACATTACATTCGCCTCAGTAACCTCTTTCGTGTCGCGAACAAAGTTGTCCTTGGCATAGGCGGGAGCGATGGAGGAGGCATCGGCCAGTGTGCTGGTGGCCAAGCAACCTACAGCGATCTCAATTTCGGGGATCTCAACGTCTTTGCCTTTCAATTTGGCTTTGAAGCGGAGGGCCAATACGGACTTGGCCATTTCGGGAACGTAGTTGAACGAGAAGTTCTGCGTAACCGTACCACCGGCCTTGTATTGGATTTCGGTGTCGTTACCTTCCACTTTGGTACCCTGATAGAAGGAGGATCCAAGCGTAGAGATAGCCTCGCCGCCTTCGTACTTCAATACCGTGATCACCTCTACCTCGGCCTTCTCGGCGAAGTACTTCTCGGGGAACGTACCGGTGATGGTACCTTCCACCTTGCCAGCCTTCACTTCGAGCGGGTTCGGGTTAACCTCAAAATACTCGGGCTTCAGCGGGCCGAGCTTCTGACACGATGCGCATGCTGCGAGCAGCACCATGCCCATACCTAAACGTAACAAATTCTTTTTCATAGCGCAATGCTTTATTAAAATGATTGATAATGTCCTACTTGATGGAGTAGATAGGCACAAAAGTAACAAAATTAATTTTATTTATCCTATTTTTTTTAAACTTTTTCTTTGCAACGGGTGTCCTAACACGCATTTTTAACGAATCAGGCACCTGCCGACGGCAAAAAAGCGTACCTTTGGGCCATGCAACCACGGATTCCTTTTCTTCCCACTCCACTGAGAATCGGCAACTGGCTACGCAACCGGATGTCGTTTTACGCCTCCGTACTGCTTGGGAAACCCGTGTACCGGGGGCTGCCTTACTGCGCCTCGGTCGAACCGGTCAACTTCTGCAACCTGCACTGTCCGCACTGTCCCACCGGCCGGGGGAACACCGGAAAGACACCGCACCGGCTTGGATGGGATGACTATCGGTTGCTGCTGGAGCGCCTCTCGCCCACCCTGATCCATCTCAACCTCTTTTTCCAGGGAGAGCCCACCCTGCACCCGCTGCTTCCGCAAATGGTAGCCCTGGCCCGGGAAAAAGGGGTGTACACCTGCGTTTCGACCAACGGTCAGACACTCGACCGGGCGATGGCGCAGGCATTGGCGGACGCCGGATTGAACAAATTGATCATCGATTTGGACGGCGCCGACGAGGAAAGCTACCAGGCTTACCGCCAGGGGGGCAGCCTGCAGGCCGCCTGCCGGGCTGTACGCGAAGCCGTGGCGGCCGGACTGACGGTGGAGGTACAATGCCTGCTGCTCGCCACCACGGAGCATCAAAAAAAAGCCGTACGCCGGCTGGCACGGTCACTGGGCGCCCGGCACATCACCTTTAAGACAGCACAGCTCTACGATGACCGCTTGGCCCCGTCCGACGGCCCCGACAGCCGCTACCGGCACACGGCGGACGGACTGGTCCGGAAAAAACCGCTGCGGCCCCGGTGCGCCCGGTTGTGGCGATCGGTCGTTGTCAATACCTACGGACAAGTGCTTCCCTGCTGTTTCGACAAACAAGGGCAGTACGTATGGGGCAATCTGCTACAGGAGAGTCTTTACCAGATTGTTTACAGCAAAGCCGCCTCCGGATTCCGTCAGGCCGTCATGACCCGGCGCGCCTCCATCCCTATTTGCGGCAACTGCTGCGAATAAAAAAGGGTGAATCCGACCGGACTCACCCTTTCCCTTATAAGGTTACTTGATTACTTTCCGCCTTTCTTGGCCTTGCGGTTCGCACGGGCCTGGTTGATATCGTAGGAGATAGGTACGGCAATAAAGAGCGTGGACCAGGTACCTACAATCACACCCACCGTCAGGGCCAACACGAAACCACGGATGGTGTCGCCACCCAGCGCGAAGATGCAAAGCAACACGATCAAGGTTGATACCGAAGTGGACAAGGTGCGGACCAACGTGGCGTTGAGCGCCTCATCGACCAGCTCCGTGGACGGACGCGAGGGATACAGTTTGTGAATCTCGCGCACACGGTCGAACACCACTACCGTATCGTTGACCGAATAACCGACCACCGTCAGAATAGCGGCGATGAAAGCCTGGTCAATCTCCAACGAGAAGGGCATGATGGAATAGAAGATCGAATACAATCCGAACACCATCATCGTATCGTGGGCCACCGCCACAACCGAACCGGTACTGTAGGAAGCGCTGCGGAAACGGATGAAGATGTAGAGGAAGATGACGCACAATGCCAGGGCGACAGCCATGTAGGCATCCTTCTTGATGTCATCGGCAATTGCAGCGCCCACCTTTTGCGAACTCTGCACACCGAAGGTTTGTTCATCGGCCGATACCGCCACATGCGGATGGTTGCCGGCATCAACGGTGTAACCTTTCACAAACTGCTCGCGCGTGAGTTCGGGATTGAGTTTGTCCTTCAAGGCTTCGAAAAGCTTGCTCTCCACCTCATCGTCCACCTCACGGCCCTTGTCATTGACACGGTAGTTGGTCGAAACACGAACCTGACGGTCGGTACCGATGGTGATCACCGATACGGAAGCATCCTCAAAAGCGGGTTGTACCAGGTCAGCGATTTCCTCCGTATTGACAGGCTGCTGGAAGGCAATCACATAATTGCGGCCTCCCGTAAAGTCAATGCCGAAGTTCAACCCGTGGAACACCAGGGAGAGAATGCTGACAACGATGAATGCAGCGGAAACGATATATCCGATCTTACGGTTCTTCATCCAACGGATAGCCACATTCTTCAGCAGATTGGCCGATACCGGCGTGGTGAATTTCAGACCGTCCACCTTGTCGCGGTTGACCAACAGGTCATATACCAGATGGGTCAGGAACACCGACGTGAAGAACGAGGTGATGATACCGATGATGAGTGTCGTAGCGAAACCCTTGATCGGGCCCGTACCGAAGGCAAACAGAATAATACCGGTAAGCAGGGTGGTCACGTTCGAGTCGACGATGGCCGAAAGAGCGTTCTTGTAACCGGCACCCACCGCCGTCTTATGTGTCTTGCCATTGGCCAGCTCTTCCTTGATGCGTTCGTAGATAAGCACATTGGCATCGACCGCCATACCCAGAGTAAGCACGATACCGGCAATACCCGGCATGGTCAGCACGGCGCTGAACGAGGTGAGGATACCGATCAGGAAGAACACGTTGATCAGCAATGCACCGTCCACAATCAAACCGGGAACCACACCGTACATCAGGATCATGTAGCACATCAGCAGAATAAAGGCGATCAGGAAGGAAACCATACCATCGTGAATGGCCTCCTGACCCAGCGACGGACCTACGATATCCTCTTGCACGATATGGGAGGGAGCCGGCATTTTACCGGACTTGAGCACATTGGCCAAGTCCTTGGCCTCCTCCTGCGTAAAGTCGCCCGTAATCTGCGAACGGCCGCCTGGGATCTCGGAATTGACGCGCGGTGCGGAATAAACCATGTCATCGAGGATGATGGCAATGCTGCGGCCGATATTCTCCTTGGTCAGGCGGGCCCATACCTTGGCGCCTTCGGGGTTCATCGTCATATCAACCTCGAACGAGGTCTGATATTGGGAAAGCGAGCTGCTGGCATCCGTAATCACATTACCCTCCAGCGGCGCCTTGCCGTCGCGGTTCGTCACCTTGATGGCATACAGGTAGAAGAAACGGTTCTGCTCATCCACCCCTTTGACCGCCCAACGGAAAGCGAGGTCGCGCGGAAGCACGTCCTTCACCTGGCGCAGGTTCAGGTATTCGGTCACTTTGGCGGTATCGCGGACACTGACAATACCGATGGCCGGCGTTTCAGCGGGCGAGCCGTTGTAGGTGCTCAACTGCAGGATGGCAAACAAAGGATTGTTGCGGCGGAATTCTGCCACCAGTGCGGCAGAGTCCTCCGCCTGCACGGAAGCGTCGAGGGCGGCCGTCAACGAATCCAAAGCGCCCAGGCTGGTGGGTTCCTCCTCCACACGCGCCTCCGCTTCGGCAACCTCCGGGGTTTCCTCCGCCACGGGAGCGGGTTCTTCGGCAGCCACCACGTCACGCAGTACGTTGTTGGCCTCCATCAGACCGCTGTAAATCTCGGTCAGATTGTAGGTTTCCCAAAATTCGAGATTGGCCGACCCCTGGAGCAATTTGCGGACACGCTCCGGTTCCTTCACACCCGGAAGTTCGATCAGAATACGGCCGTTGTTCTCCAAACGCTGCAGGTTGGGTTGAACTACGCCGAAGCGGTCTATACGGGTACGCAGTACGGTGAATGAATTGCTGACCGCAGCGTCCACACGCTCTTTAACCACCTTGAGCACATCTTCGTTGCTGCTTTGCAACGAGATCTCGTCCTTGAGGTCGAAGGTGGAGAACACAGCCGACAAACGGGCATTCGGATCCAATTCCAGGAAAGCCTCATAGAACAAGTCAACGAAATCCTTCTGCGAACTCAGCGAACGCTCCTGAGCCAAAGCCATGGCCTGGTTGAAGGTGGCGTCCTTGCTGTTTCCGGACAGGTTGCGGACAATGTCGGGAACCGACACCTCCAAAATCACATTCATACCGCCCTTGAGGTCCAAACCCATATTGAGCTGTTTCTCACGGCACTCTTTCAGTGTGTATCCGAGCCAAACTTTTTCGGATGCCAGCGAGTCCAAATAATGGAACTCGGCCATTTTATCGCCGGCAGCATACTCAACCGCCTTATTGTCGTAGTGGCTGGTCACCACGTTGAACGACAGATAGAACAGGCAGATCAAGGACAGGCAGACGCCGATAAAAGACACAAATCCTTTCTGTTGCATATTGTTTTTAACTATTAATGATTGATTTCTGTTTCCGGTTCTTTACACACCCTGCGGACATTGCGGCCGGCAAAGCGTGCAAATATAGCGATTTTCTTTGTCAATTACACCAAAAAAACATCAAATTATCAGCATGGCGTCGCCATAGGTTCCAAAACGGTATTTCTCTTGCACAGCCACCTCATAGGCATGCATCACCTCCTCGTAACCGCCGAAGGCGGCCACCATCATGAGCAACTGCGAATAGGGCAGATGGAAATTGGACAGCATGGACGTGGCCACCGTGAACTCGTATGGCGGGAAAATGAACTTGTTGGTCCATCCGTCGAAAGGCTTGATCATGCCGCGGGTGCATACGGCCGTTTCCAGGGCACGCATAACCGTGGTTCCGACCGCACAGATCTGACGGCGTCCCTCCTTGGCCTTGTTGACGATTTCGCAATTCTCCGGCGTGACAATCAACTGTTCGGAATCCATCTTGTGCTTGGTCAGATCCTCGACATCGATTTCACGGAAGTTGCCCAAGCCGGCGTGAAGTGTCAGGAATGCGAATTTCGCCCCCTTGATTTCCAACTTCTTCAGCAGAATCTTACTGAAGTGCATACCGGCCGTAGGAGCCACCACGGCACCCTCGTTTTTGGCAAAGATCGTCT
The DNA here is from genome assembly GCA_017959385.1 of Paludibacteraceae bacterium. Lineage (GTDB taxonomy): Bacteria > Bacteroidota > Bacteroidia > Bacteroidales > Paludibacteraceae > Enterocola. The sequence continues at coordinate 9,591 of JAGDAS010000069.1, read as the reverse complement.
GGTACCATTCGGCATCCTCCGGCTCGACCGGGCGGTTCAGGAAACGTGGCAGCGGAGTCTCACCCATGCTGTAGAGCACCTGCTTGAAACTGTCGTGGTCACCGTCAAAAAGGAAGCGCAGCGTGCGGCCGCGCGAAGTGGTGTTGTCAATCACCTCGGCCACCAACGAATCATCATCGCCGAAATACAGTTTGTTGCCGATACGGATTTTGCGGGCGGGGTCAACCAACACATCCCACAGACGCAGATCCGGATTCAGTTCCCGAAGCAGGAACACTTCGATACGGGCACCGGTCTTCTCTTTGTTGCCGTATAAGCGGGCGGGGAACACTTTGGTGTCGTTGAAGACAATCGCGTCCTGTTCGTCAAAGTAATCCAGAAAATCGGTAAACTGCCGGTGTTCGATTTCGCCGGTCTTGCGGTGCAGTACCAGCAGGCGGCAGTCGTCGCGGTGGTAGGTGGGATGCAGCGCCAGCAACTCGGAAGGCAGCTCATAGTTGAATTGTGACAGTTTCATGTTGTAAAATTATCTTGTTTCTGTTTCTTCCCTTTCGGTAAATGCCCATCCTTCCAGCTCCCGGAGGAAGGTTTCAAACGTCATACACTGCTCTGCACGGATATCTCCCACCTGCGTGCGCCGGAGTGCGGTCAAGTGCGCGCCGCTTTCCAACGCCGCACCGATGTCGCGGGCCAGCGAGCGGATGTACGTACCCTTGCCGCAACGGACCCGGATGCTGATTTCGGGCAACCGGAACGCCAGCAGTTCAATGGACTCAATCCGAATCCGTTTGGGTCGCATCTCCACCTCCTCCCCCTGACGGGCGTACTGGTAAGCCCGGCGGCCGTCGATCTTGACGGCGGAGAAAACCGGCGGCACCTGGTCGATCTCCCCTTCAAAGCGGGCCAGCACGGAACGCACCTGCGCCTCGGTAATGTGCTCGTACGGATAACAGGCATCGATCGGTTTCTCCAAATCGTAGGACGGCGTGGTGGCTCCCAACCGAAGCGTCGCTTCGTACTCTTTTACTCCCTGCTGCAACGCATCGATCCGTTTGGTCGCCTTCCCCGTACAGACAATCATCACGCCGGTGGCCAGCGGATCGAGCGTACCGGCATGACCGACCTTAAGCTTCCTAACTCCCAACTTGCGGCACAACGCCCCGCGGACACGTCCCACAAGTTGGAACGACGTCCAACCCAGCGGTTTGTCAAACGCCAGCACCTCCCCTGCCTTGAAGTCCATATCACGATGCATCGGCTAACAGAAAGACCACACGATGGCGAAGGTCCCGACCAAAACACAATACAGAGCGAACCAGATTAATTTCTGGCGTCGAACGATTTCCAACATAAAGCGGCAGGCCAGACAACCGGCCGCAAAAGCCGCCACAAAACCGACCGCCAGCGCAGTCCATCCCAGACCGTCGGCCACGAGTGCCGGTTCCTTGGCCACTTTCAATCCTTCCAGCAAAGCCTCGCCCAACACAGGAACCAGCACCATAAGGAAGGAGAACTGCGCCACCGTCTCCTTTTTGTTGCCCAGGAGCAGACCGGTGGCGATGGTGCTGCCCGAACGGGACAGACCGGGCAGCACGGCGACCGCCTGTGCCAAACCGATCACCAACGCATGCAGGTAAGAGATATCCTCCCGCTCACGCGGACGGGCGAAATGAGCGAATGCCAGCAACGCCGCCGTTACCCAAAGGCAGATGCCGACCAGCAGAATGCCGTTTCCGAAAAATTCCTCCACCACATCCTTAAAGAACACCCCCACAATAAAGACGGGTATCATGGATACGACAATTTTGGCGGCATACACCTTGCCCTCGTTCCAAGCCCAGGTCGAACAGCAGGAGCGTATAATCTCCCACAGGGGTTTCCAAAGCACTACAATGGTGCTGAGCACCGTAGCCACATGCACAGTAATGTCGAACAAAAGATTGCCGTCGCCCGACACGCCGAACAATTCCTGACCGATTTCCAAATGACCGCTACTGCTGACCGGAAGAAATTCGGTCAGTCCCTGCAACAATCCCAATATCAAGGCTTCATACCATTCCATAAGCAGGATTCAAGAGGTCATTACTCCGATTGGCGCAAGGCTTCGTCCGACCGTCCCTTCCAGAAAACGGCCACAACAATACTCAAAAACCCAAAAAAGATCACCATCGGCGCCACAACAATGCGACGAGTGCTGAAGATCTCAGGTTCGAATGTCCCTTCGCCTGAAACGGGACCGTACATCATCAAAAGAAGTCCCGCCAAAATGACCAGGAAACCTGCGGCAATCAGCAGCAGATTGAACCGGGGCATACGGAAACGGGTGGATGAAAGGTTATCCATAGTTATATCGTGTATAATTCATTGGATTTGGTACGCAGGTATTTGTTGACCGCCAGAAACATGGCTGTCATGGTAATCCATTCGCCGGCGAGCAGAACCAGCGCATATACGGCGAGCAGCCCGCGCAGGCTCTCAAACGAGAAGATTCCATCCAATTCGTCATTAAGCCAGTACATACCCATACTCAAGGCGGCAATGGCCAGCAGCGCCGCGATCAAGCCCATCACAGCACCGTCGCGCAGGAAAGGCCGCCGGATGTAGCCTGGCGTGGCTCCCACCAGCTTCATGGTGTGAATCAGGAACCGCCGGGCATATACACCCAGCCGTACCGTATTGCTGACCAGTGCATAGGAAATAATCAGCATTAAAGCAGCCAAAGCCACCATAATCAGCGACATACGGGTTACATTGTGATTAACGTCGTCCACAAGATCATCCTGACATATCACCTCTTTCACTCCGGGAAAGGAGGCTATACGGCCCTGCACCGACGCCATGCTGTCGGGAACCGTCCAGGCACTGTGCAACCGCATTTCGATAGAAGCGCTGAGAGGATTGTATCCCAGTATTTCGGTGGGATCGCTGCCGAGTTCCTTTTTCAACTCCTCCAAGGCGGACGCCTTGTCCTCGAAGCGGGTGGACTTGCTGTAGGGAGCCGCATCCAGCCGTTTACGGAGTTTCTGCACATCGGCTTCGGGCAAATCATCGTCCAAAACTACGGTAACCGTCAAATTCTCACGCACATACGCAGTCAGCTGACCGGCAAACAGAAGAAGGGTGGCGGTCATGCCGAGCAATATCAGCACCAGCGTGATACTCAGAATGGACGTGATTCGCGAATGAATCAGGTAGGCAACCGAATGCTTGGACTTACTCATGTAGAACGGTAGCTGCTTTTTTGCGTTTCAAGAGCGCAAAGATAATACCTAAAAAGGCCGTTGTCAAGAGGATGGACGAAATTAATGCCAAAATCGTGCCGATTCGGTACGAATCCGGGGCGAAGCGGAAGGTCAGTTCATAGCTGCCCGCCGGGAGTTCGACCGCCCGCAGTAGCCAGTCACCGCGCAGCACGGGCAGCTCTCTGCCGTCGGCATAAGCATGCCATCCTTTGTAATAATGGATTTCGGAGAATACGGCCAATTGTTCACGCGGGCACTCACAGGCATATTTGAGTTCGTTGGGCGAATAGGACAGCAGCCGGATCCCTGCATCGGTGTCGTCAAAGTCTGTGGCGGAGAGCCGGCCGGCCGTAACGGAATCCATCACAACGGTATGACGCAGATCCTTTTCGGTCAGCGACATCACCTCATCGTCGGGTGACGGGGCCATATAAACCTCCCGTACCAACCAAGCATTGCCGTAAGCCTGCCGGTTGACCAGAGGCTCTGCATCACCGCGATAGACGATGTAACGGGTGTTGAGCATGTTCAGCACCGGTGTGCGAAGGAACAGGCTGTCCACATCGGAAGCCGTACGCACACTGGAGAAAGCATCCACCAAGCGGTTGATTTCCGAAGCCAGCTGCAGATCGATCAGTTCCTGGTACCGGCGCAGCTTGACCGCGCTGTAGCCTCCCACGGTCGGATAGAAATACGAAGCATGGGAAGAGTTGAACGTATCCTGGTTGAGGTTGAGTGTTCGTACATGCGATGTGTCGGCCAGGACCGTCTGGTCGGCCAAAGTGGGGCGGAAACCGGCGGAAACCTGCTTGGCCGGAACAAAACTGCCGTCGTTCAGATAACGGTGGGCGACAGGGATGACATCGGCGGCCAACAACACACCGGTTAAGGCGGCGAATACCACTCCGTTGCGGAGCAAGAGCCGGTTGGCATAGAACCAGCAAACGGCGGCAGCCAGGGCAACAAACGCCAGCGAGCGGAATGCGTCACCGCGCAGCAAATCCATGCGGTCCTGCACCAATGAATCGCGCAGAAAGGCCATCTGACCGCTGTATGAAGCGTCGGAGGGGGCGGTAAAATCTCCAGCCAGCCCGGGGAAGAGACCAAAGAGCAGACACAACCCGGCCGTCACGCCGGCAGCGATATACAGCGCACGGTTCTTGACCATTGCAGGGATCTCCGCATCCATCCAAGCCTTCAGGGCCAAAGCAGCCAGCGTCGCCATAGCGAAACAGGTGATGGTCAGCGTCATGGACACGGTCCTGAATTTGCCGTAAAGGGGAATGTAATCGATAAAGAAAGAGGTCAGCGGCATAAAATTATGTCCCCAGGAGAGCAACAGGCCCAACAATGCGGCGGCCAGCAGCCACCAACGGTCACGGATGGGCAGCAGCAGGCCCAGCAGAAACAGAAAGCATACAATGGCTCCTGCATAGACCGGACCTGCCGTAAAGGGCTGATCCCCCCAATACAGCGGCACCGGGAAAGTGTACATGAGTTCAGCCAGATTGCGCGGACGGAACTGGTCGGGATTGTTGCGCTGGATCTTGTCAATCCGCTGTTTCTCCGATCCCTTGAGCGGACGCCCGAGCAAAGGAGCGTGCGTAAGTTCCTGTATGCCTTGGGCGGTATGGGAATCCTCAGGAAGCAGTCCGGACGAAGCGCCCCCGTAGAAATTCGGGATGAGAAGTGTGAAACTTTCGCCGATGCCGTAGCTCCACTGGGTGATGTAGTCTTTGTCGAGTCCGTGTTGGTCATTGCCCGCTGTCGTAAGCCCGTTGCTTTCCCCGCGCATGGTGGCCTTCACATATTCGGCGGTGGTAAGCAGACGCGTGGCATTGAGACCCACGGCCAGCAGCGCACCGGCGGTGAGCAGGCCCATGCTTTTGCCGAAAGGCTTCCAATTATGTTGCCGTGCAGCCGAAACCAATTCGTAAACACCCAGGCAGATGACCACCAACAAGGTATAATAGGTGATCTGAATGTGATTGGCATACAGCCCCAAGCCGAGGAAAAGCGCCAGTAGCGCCCCGCCCGTCCAGGCGTTGCGGCGGAAGGCCAGCCAGACCGAGCCGACAATGGGCGCCATGTAGGCAATGGCAACCGCTTTGGTATTGTGACCCGCCACGATGATGATCAGGTTGTAGGATCCGAAGGCAAAGGCAATGGAGCAGGCGATGGAGATCCATGGGTTGACTCCCATACAGATAAGCAGAATGTAAAAACCTACCAGATAGAGAAATACCCGGTAAGAAGCATCCGGCAGCAGGCGGAGACAATGATCCAGATAGGTCAGCACGGTGGTAGGCTGCTCCATACATATCTGGTAGGTCGGCATGCCGCCGAACATGGCATCGGTCCAAAGCGCCTGATCGTCGTGCGCTGCGTTGTAGTCGGACGCCTCTTTGGCCATGCCGACGTAGCTCTGCGTATCGTTACCAAAAATGCGCTGTCCCGAAAGCAAAGGGGACAGATAAGCGAATGTAACCACGAGAAAAGTGAGAACAGCCGCCAGGTGCGGGAGCGTTTTTTTCATGTGAATCGGTCCTTTTAATCACTCAAAGTCGCAAAGTTAAACATTTTTTTGGGGTAAAACTTGTAGGATGTCAAAAAATTGGGTAATTTTGCCGCGCCTTTCGAAATTAAGGCACGGGGTTTAGCGCAGTTGGTAGCGTGCTACGTTCGGGACGTAGAGGTCGCAAGTTCGAATCTTGTAACCCCGACCAAGCAAAAGAGAAGCCGATTTTTTGCATTATCTGCGAAATTTGCTTTATCTTTGCGGAGCAATTCAGATTGCGGGGTGTAGCTCAGCCCGGTTAGAGTACACGTCTGGGGGGCGTGTTGTCGCAAGTTCGAATCTTGTCACCCCGACTGAGTAAAAAAGGCTTTCAGCGTTGCTGAAAGCCTTTTTTGATTGTTCTTACCTGCCACGCTGGCGGAGATAGGCCTCCAACCGGTCCATTCCCTCCCGGATCCGCTCCAGCGAATTGGCATAGGAGAAACGCACAAACCCTTCCCCGCCTGTACCGAAATCCACCCCCGGTGTAATGCCTACATGGGCGTTTTCCAACACCTCATACGCAAATTCAAGCGAACGATTGGTGAAACGCCGGGCATCGGCAAAGATGTAAAAAGCACCCACTGGCTCCTGCTGAATCACGAAACCCATTTGCCGCAGGCGGGAAAGCATGTAGCGTCGGCGTTCGTCGTAAGTGGCCCGCATGACTTCCTCGTAATCGGAGGTGTCGGACAAGGCGGCGATACCCGCACGCTGAACGGTACTCGGAGCGCATATCAGGAAGTTTTGCCCCATTTTCCGCAAGGCTTCCATGTATTGCGGTGGTGCAATCACATAACCCAGACGCAGTCCGGTCATGGCGTACCGTTTGCTGAATCCGTTCAAGACAAAGGCATTGGTAGTGTATTCCAGGATGCTGTGCGCCTTGCCCTGATAGACTAAACCGTGATAAATCTCATCCGACACCACCGGAACACCAAGTTGGGAGAGTTCTTGGAAAAATTCCGGGGACAAAAGCGTACCCGTCGGATTCATAGGGGAATTGACAAAGATGGCGGCAGTTCGGTCGGACAACCGCTTCCGGATATCCTTCACCTCGTATTGGAAGCCGTTCTCTGCCGAAATCGGCACAAATACCGGCGTACCATGGGCCGCCAGAACGAAATTGCGGTAACAGGCATAACCCGGATTGGAGAGAATCACCTCGCTGCCCGGAGTACAAAGCAGCAACATCACCAGCAGTATGGCGGGCGACGAACCGGGGGTAACCAGGATGCAATCGGGATCGACAGTCACACCATATTCCTGTTTGTATTTGTCGGCAATGGCCCGGCGCAACTGTAAATCGCCCAGGGAGTGTGTATAATGGGTGCGGTGCGACTCATACGCTTCGGCGGCCGCCCGGCGTACCGAATCCGGCACATCAAAATCCGGCTCGCCCACCTCAAGATGGATGATGTCTATCCCCTGCGACTGTAGTTCCTGAGCCCGTTCCAACACATCCATGACCAAAAAGGAGGTCATTTCATCAATCAATGCATTCATAGTGGATGCAAAGATAACACTTCTTTCGCTAAAAACGGGGAGGCGGTGCGTTGATTCGCGCCGCCTCCCCGTAAGTATTCTGAAAACCGGTATTACCGTTTCAGCGTTAAGTGACCACTGTAGCGTTCACCGGTTCGGTCATCGGTTACGACATACCAATAATCACCGGAAGGAGTCACATGACCACGGTAATACCCATCCCAGCAGCCGTCGCTGACGGTCGATTCGAACACGCATTTGCCGTAGCGGTCGTAGATCTGCAGCTTGGCCGACGGACTGACACGCATGTTGCTGAAGCACCACTCCTCATTGATGCCGTCGCCGTTGGGCGTGAAGAAGCTGTGCTCCTCCTTGTGCTCTACCGACACACTCACGGTAACCGTAACCGTCTGTTCGCACTCACCGTTGCGGGCGGTCAGCACATACACGGTGCTCTGATCCGGATATTCCACCGCCGTGTAGCGGTTGTTCTCCAGCACACCGTCCACGCCGTTGCCATTCAGATGGATGTCGTAAACATACTGGTCGGCCTGTTCGCCAACACCCTCTATCCAGATCTCGGCCGGGTCTCCCACGGCAATGGTCATCGGATCGGCCACCTCGATGGTCAGCTCGTTGATGGTCAGGTCAACCGAATATACCTGGCTGCGGCAGCCGTTCGACTCGTCGCGGGCAACGATGAACATCAGACCCGACTCACGCAGCACGGTCGTTGCAGCGGGCTCGGTCAGCTGCCAGTCGTTGTAGTACTCCACCTTCCAGCCGCCGTCGTTGGTCACATAATCGGCCACATCCACCGACACCGGACCGCAGAGGGACGTTGGAGCCGTCACCGTCAGCGTCGGAGACGACAGCGTCGCCGTCACCGTAATCACAGCGGTCGATACATTGCCGCAACCGTCCTCCACCGACACGGTCACCGGCGTGTTGCCCGTAATCTCCGTTCCAGCCGCCACGCTCTGCGTGATGACCAGATCGTTGATGTCCGTGCAGTTGTCGGTCGCCACCGCGGCGATGATGTCCGTCAGCTCCGGTACCACGAATTGGCAGTCGGCCACTCGTTCGGCAGCCTGCTCGGCCGTATAGGTTCCGATAAAGGGCTTCTCCGTATCCGAACTCGTCACCGTAAACTCTGCACGGCTGTAGCATCCGTATTCGTTCACCGCCATGGCGGTCACCGTTACCGATCCGCCGCAAGCGGCCGGCGAGGTCACCATGGCCTCCTCGTCCTGACCGGACGCGTTGTTCCAGGTGTATTCCAGCGTGCCGTCGTATGCGATGCGGGCCACAAGCGACACCTCCGTGTTCGGACAGGTGCTTCGTTCGCCCTCTATCGTCAGCTGCGGCATATCAGCGGGTACCGTTACCAGAATCACCACGGTCGAGCGGTTGCCGCAACCGTCGGACGCCGTCACGGTCACTTCCGTATTCTCCGAAACCGCCGTACCCGCAGCCTTATCCTGCGTGATGACGATCAGATTGTCGGGCGTGCAGCCGTCCACGGCGCTTACCAGCGGCGTCACATCGGGCAGCGCGAAGCGGCAGTTGCCCAGCGTTTCCGCCTCCATGGTACGCTGCGGAGCGATTATTTCGGGAGCATCGGTATCCTCCGAGCGGACCGTAAAGACGGGACTCTGCGAGGTACAGCCGTTGGCATTGCGGATCACCACTTGCGCGGTCACTTCGTCGCCACAGGCGGCACCGGCGGTCAAAACCGCCATACCCTCTACGGGACTCGGTTCGGCTCCCGTCCATTCATAGGTGATATCCTGGGCGTTGGTCACGGCCGTCAGGGTCACTTCCCCGTTCGGACAGGTCGTGGTTTCGCCTTCGATCGTCACAACCGGCAGCGGATCGGGTACCGTCACGTTGAAGGTGACGGAGCTGCTGTTGTTGCAGCCGTCGGTGACGGTCAGGGTCACTACGCCGGTGCGTTCAATCTGCGAGCCGGCGGCGGGCGTCTGCGTCAGGTGGGCCATCAGGTAGTCGAGATTCGAGCAGTTGTCGGCCACATCGACCAGCGAGGTCAAATCGGGTACGGTGTACTCACAGTTGCCGGCAGGTACTGCGGCCTGGTCAACGGCCGTGCCCGGCATCAGGGCGATGGTCGGATTCTCGTCATCCACCGCTGTCAGGATGAACCATTCGCTCGTAGAAGGACATCCATTGTCGTTGGTGGCAACCACCCGGGCCTGCGTCTTGTCTCCGCAGGCGGCAGCGGCCGTCAGGGTTGCCTGACCAGCTGCAGTAGGCAGCGCGTCGGCACCTTCCCAAGTATAGGTCAGA
>JAGDAS010000068.1 GCA_017959385.1 Paludibacteraceae bacterium | reverse complement strand
CGGCCAGGTTTTTGGTCTCGAGAAGGATTTTATCTTGCATAGGTCCGGATGTTTTTGTGTTTGAATATCAGCTGCAGAATCACAGGTGCGAGCAACAGCGTCAGCAGGAGGTTGAGGGGCAGGGGCTGTGACAGACCGGGCCCGTGTGCGGCGGCATCGGTCAGCAACAGCAGGGTGGAGCCGGTCAGCATGCCGCCGGGTACCAGTATCCGATGGTCGGCCGTGCGCAGCATACGGCGTGCAAAGTGCGGAGCGGCCAACCCCACCAGAGCGATGGGGCCGGTGAAAGCGGTCGATGCGCCTACCAGCAGGCTGACCGCGCATACGGCGAATGTGCGGCAAAGTGACACGGACATGCCCATGCTGCGGGCGTACGCCTCTCCCAACAGTACGGCATTGAGCGATTTTTGCAGGAAAAGCACCGTCAACAATCCGCCGATGCTCAGGATGGCACAGGGAATGAGTTGGTCCGTTCCGGCAGGGGCGGGTGTGCCCGCCCAACCATTCAGGTAGGTCTGTACGGTGTCGGGATGGAGCAATTGGAGCAGTAACCAGCCGAGCGCGCCAATCCAAAGGGCGATGGCCATACCGGCTGCCAGCAGCGGGGAGGATCCGGAAATGCGTTTGGAAATGCCACGCAGCAGCAACAACACCAACAGAGCACCGGCGGTTGCCGACAGAACTTGCAGCCAACTGCCGTTGACGGCGGCGACGGAAGATCCCGCTGCGGCGGGCACCAGAACAGCGGCTACCCAGGCACCGGAGGAAAGTCCCAGTGTGGAAGGACCTGCCAGCGGGTTGCGTAACAGGGTTTGAATCATCAAACCGGCTACAGGCAGGGTGAAGCCGGCCAGTAACAGGATGCCTGTTTGCGGAAGCATCCATGGGGAGAGTTGTTGAAACGGGTCCGGCCCTTGCAGTAGGACTGTGAAATCCGCCGCCCCTTCAACCGCAGTGCAGGACACCGCGTGGAGGATGACAGCCGCCAGGCAGCACAGGGCCAGCACCAAGAGTAACAGAAGTTGTTTCCAAGTATTCATGATGATAAGGTTCCAATCATTTTTACCGACAAAGATAGGCAAAATCGGACGAAATACCTATCTTTGCGCAAGTAAAAACCGCTATTGTGAAGATCGTTGTTTTGGGAACAGCATACCCCTATCGGGGCGGGTTGGCCGCTTTCAATGAAAGGATGGCCGGCCAATGGCAGGCAGAAGGACATACCGTGCGTGTGGAGACCTTCACGCTGCAGTATCCCGACTTCCTGTTTCCCGGAAAGACGCAGTACAGCGAATCGCCGGCACCGCAGGGAATGAAGATTGTCCGCAGCATCCATTCGGTCAATCCGTTCAATTGGTTGCGGGTGGGCCGCCGGCTGCGGAGGGAGGCTCCCGATCTGGTGGTTGTCAAGTTCTGGCATCCTTTTATGGCACCCTGCCTGGGGACCATCGCCCGAATGGTGCGCCGTAACGGCCATACACGGGTGATTTCCATTCTGGACAATGTGATCCCGCACGAACGCCGTTGGACCGACCGTCTGCTGGTGCGCTGGTTTGTCGGCTCGGTCGATGCTTTTGTGGCCATGTCGCAGTCCGTACAGGACGATCTACGGATGTTTGACCGTGTCAAACCCTGCGGCCTCTGTCCGCATCCCTTGTACGACCATTACGGTACCCCTGTACCGCGTGATGCGGCCGCCCGTGAACTGCAGCTCCCCGCTGATGCACGCTATCTGCTCTTTTTTGGATTTATCCGGGATTACAAGGGGCTCGACATTCTGTTGCGCGCCTGGGCCGATCCGCGTTTGCGGCAGACCGACGCACGCTTGCTGGTGGCCGGGGAGTTTTACAACAATTCCGAGGAGTATTTCCGTTTGGAAAAGGAATTGGGTTTGCAGGGACGGGTAATCTGGCATACCGAGTTCATTCCCGATGAGCGGGTCCGCCTGTACTTCTCGCTGGCCGATCTGGTGGTTCAACCCTATAAGACAGCCACGCAGAGCGGTGTCACCCAGATTGCGTACCATTTCGCCAAGCCTATGCTGGTGACCCGGGTGGGCGGTTTGGCCGAGGGGGTTCCTGATGGTAGTGTCGGGTATGTGACCCCCCCCGAACCGGAAGCGGTGGCCGACGCACTATCCGATTTCCTCCTGCATCGTTCTCCGGATGCCTTTGCCGCGGGTTTGGCCGAAGAGAAGGCCAAATATTCCTGGGAACGGATGACGGAAACCATCCTTCATTTGTATAACCGAGTCAACACCTTTTATGAAAAATAATCCGATCAAAGAGGCCATTGTGCTGGCTGGCGGCTTCGGAACCCGTCTCAGCCAGGTGGTGCGCGACGTGCCCAAACCGTTGGCCCCTGTTTATACCCGTCCATTCCTGACATTCCTGCTCGACAAACTTTCCGATGCCGGTATAACACGCGTTATCCTGTCGGTCGGCTACCTATGGCAGCAGATTCAAACCTATTTCGGGGATTCCTATCGGGAAATGGAGATCCGCTACAGTGTGGAGGACACTCCGTTGGGTACCGGAGGTGCGGTCAGAAAGGCCATGGAGCAGGTTAAGGGCGCTGCTGTCTGGGTGCTGAACGGCGATACGTTCTTTGATGTGGATCTGCAGGCGCTGACGGCATTGGCGGCGCGGCATCCGGAGTCTCCGTTGGTGTTCGCGCTGCGCTGTGTACAGGATGTCTCGCGTTACGGTGAGGTCCGGTTGGGTCCGGACGGGAGGGTGCTTTCGTTTGCCGAAAAGGCGGGCGGAGCGCGTCCGGGAGCCATCAACGGCGGGATGTATCTGATACGTACCGAATGGATGAGGGGATTGAGCCTTCCGGAAAAATTCTCGTTTGAAAACGACGTGCTGGCCGTTGCCTGGCGGGAAACGCCCGTATATGCGCAGGCGTTCGACCCCTTCTTTATTGACATCGGTGTTCCCGAGGATTACAACAAGGCCCGCTGGCAGCTTCCGCTGTACACGTCCGAATACCTGTTTCTGGACCGCGACGGCGTTATCAACCGGAAAATTGACGGCGGCTATGTGACCCGTCCCGGAGAATTTGAGTTTCTGCCCGGTGTGCTGGACAGCATGGCCTATCTGGCCGGCCGGTTCAAACGCATCTTCATTGTCAGCAACCAGCAGGGCATCGGGAAGGGGTTGTTCACCTTCGGGGATTTGGAAAGCGTGCACGAGGCCATGTTGTCGGCCATCCGGTTGTGCGGAGGCCGGATTGACCATATATATGTATGTCCGGATCTGGCCACCGTCGGTTCCCATAACCGCAAGCCGGCACCCGGTATGGCCTTCCAGGCTAAAACCGATTATCCGGAGGTCGATTTTACGCGCAGTTTGATGGTTGGAGACGCATTGTCGGATGTGGAATTCGCCCACAATGCCGGAATTTTTCCCGTTTATTTGGACGGGAAAGTCCATTCCGAATCACAGGTGATGATGTATAACCCGCTATGTTGTAAGAATTTGGCCGATTTTGTCAGCGTATTGAAATCGTTGGAAATCCGTTGAAAAATTTTTGAATAAAGATTTGTGTATTTGCAAAAAGTACTATAACTTTGCGCTCTCAATTAGAGAATATACAAAAAACAGATACTGAGATGTCAAAAGTTTGTCAAATCACTGGTAAGAAGGCCGTCATCGGCAACAATGTTTCCCACTCCAAGAGAAGAACGAAGCGTAAGTTCGATGTGAATCTCTTCACCAAGAAGTTTTATTGGGTAGAGCAGGACTGCTGGATCAGCTTGAATGTTTCTGCCAATGGTCTGCGTATTATCAACAAGATGGGTTTGGATGCCGCCATCAAGCGTGCTGCAGCCAAAGGATATCTATAATAGGAGGTTAAACAATGGCTAAGAAAGCAAAAGGAAACAGAGTACAGGTTATTCTGGAATGCACCGAGCAAAAGGAGAGCGGTGTGGCCGGCATGTCCCGTTACATTACGACCAAGAATCGTAAGAACACGACCGAGAGATTGGAGTTGATGAAGTACAACCCCTATCTGAAGAAAATGACCCTTCACAAAGAAATCAAATAAGTAGGACACCATGGCAAAGAAAACAGTCGCATCACTGCAGAAAGGCGAAGGCCGTACGTATGCTAAAGTAATCAAGATGGTGAAGTCTCCGAAGACCGGTGCTTACATCTTTGAAGAGGAAATGGTACACAACGACAAGGTAAAAGAACACTTGGCCAAGTAAGTTGTCGCCCATTTTGAACCAATAGGTAGAGCCGCATGATTTGTGGCTCTATTTTTTTTATTATCTTTGTAGCACTTAATTCATACCGACATGGGATTTTTTGATTTGTTTGACCGGAAGAAGACGCAGCAGGAGGATGCTGCGTTGGAGCAGGGTTTGTCCAAAACCAAGGATTCGCTGTTGTCAAAGATCGCCCGTGCCGTGGTGGGCAAGTCAACGGTTGATGATGAGGTGCTTGACAACCTGGAGGAGGTGTTGGTGACTTCGGATGTGGGGGTCGATACGACCCTGCGTATCATTGAACGGATCCAACAACGCGTGGCTCGGGACAAATACCTGGGGGCTGAACAATTGCAGACCATTCTCCGTGAGGAGATTGTCGGACTCTTGTCGGAGTGCGGACATGCAGATGAGGCTTTTGCCACGCAACGCCCTGACGGTCAAAAGATTCCCTATGTGATCCTGGTGGTCGGTGTAAACGGTGTGGGCAAGACCACCACCATCGCCAAGTTGGCGAACCGTTTCAAGCAGGCTGGTAAAAAGGTGTATCTCGGAGCTGCCGACACCTTCCGCGCGGCCGCCGTCGAGCAACTCTGCCTATGGGGGGAGCGGATCGGTGTGCCGGTAGTCAAACAACGTATGGGGGCTGATCCCGCCGCCGTGGCGTACGACACACTGGCTTCGGCGATTGCCGGCGATGCCGATGTGGTGCTGATTGATACGGCCGGACGTCTGCACAATAAGGTCAATCTCATGAACGAATTGTCCAAAATCCGCAATGTGCTACAGAAACTGCTTCCTGAGGCACCTCAGGAAGTAATGCTGGTACTGGACGGATCCACCGGGCAGAATGCTTTTGAACAGGCCCGTCAGTTTACCAAGGCCACTCAGGTCAATTCGCTGACCATTACCAAGTTGGATGGCTCGGCCAAAGGCGGTGTGGTGATTGGTATTTCCGATCAGTTCCAGATACCGGTCCGCTATATCGGTGTGGGTGAGGGCATGAACGATCTGCAGCCCTTCGACCGCGAGGATTTTGTACGTAAGCTATTAGCCCAGTGAACCGAGACCGTCATATTGATTTTATTACACTGGGTTGCTCCAAAAATCTGGTGGATACCGAACGTGTCATGCGGCAGTTTGAAACGCTCGGTTACCATGTCACCCACGACGCTGCCCGTCCGCAGGGGGCCATCGCCGTCATCAACACTTGCGGATTCATTGGTCAGGCCAAGGAGGAGAGCATTGAAATGATTCTCCGTTTCTGCCAAAGGAAACAGCAGGGGCGGTTGAAGCGGCTCTATGTAATGGGATGCCTGTCCCAACGCTATCTGGAAGAATTGAAATTGGAAATTCCGGAAGTGGACCGTTTCTATGGTAAGTTTGATTTTGACCAACTGGTGCAGGATGTGGCGCATGACGCCCTTTGGCGGGAGTCGCCCGAGCGGCATCAGACTACGCCGCGGCATTACGCTTACCTGAAAATCGGTGAAGGGTGCAACCGCACCTGTTCCTATTGCGCCATTCCGATCATCACGGGCAAGTACAAGAGCCGTCCTGTGGACGAAATTCTGACGGAGGCGCGCTGGCTGGTGTCGCAGGGTGTGAGGGAGCTGCAGTTGGTGGCTCAGGATCTGACCGGATATGGCTATGACCTGTATCAGACCTCCAAACTGGCCGAATTGGTGCAACGGTTGTCGGATGTGCCCGGTGTGGACTGGATCCGGTTGCATTATGCCTATCCGGCGGCCTTCCCTTACGATCTGCTACCGGTTATGCGGGAACGGGACAATGTGTGCAAATATCTGGATATCGCCCTGCAGCATATATCAGACCACATGTTGCAGCTTATGCGCCGCAATGTGGACAAGCGCTCCACATACGAACTGATCACCCGTCTGCGGGAGGAAGTACCCGGCATTTGTCTGCGTACGACGCTGATGGTGGGGCATCCCGGTGAGACGGAGGAGGATTTCCAGGAACTGCTGCAGTTTGTCCGCGACATCCGCTTTGACCGGATGGGGGCATTTGCCTACAGCGATGAGGAGAACACCTACGCCAACCGCCATTATCGGGACGATATTCCCGAGGAGGTGAAACAGCAGCGTCTGGACCGGCTTATGATGGAGCAGCAACGGATATCGGCCGATCTGAACCAGGCCAGGGTCGGTAGCATCCAACGCATTATCGTGGACCGCAAGGAAGGAGATTATTACGTGGGCCGTACCCAGTACGATTCGCCCGAAGTGGATTTGGAAACCTTGGTCAAAACCTCCAAACGTCTGCATACCGGGCAGTTCTATGACGTTCGAATTACGTCGGCCGAGGAGTTTGACCTGTACGGAGAATTGGTATAACCTGTAAAATCAAATAGCGTGAACAACAAGAATCTAATCAGCACATTGGCCCAACGGACGGGTCGTACACAAAAGGAGATTTCCGCCCTTTTGGAGGTTTCCATGCGTTGTCTTGTCGATCGGTTGCAGCAAGGTGAGGCGTTTGCCATGCAGGGCTTCGGCAGCCTGGAGATGCGTCAACTCAACGAGCGCCGCCTGATCAATCCTGCTACCAAGGCGACCATGATTATTCCGCCCAAACGTTCGCTGACGTTCAAATCGGGCGCTGCTTACCGCGAAAAACTAAAACAATTGCAACACGATGGAAAATAAGAAATTCTCTCTGCAGGATTTGGTGGAGCAGGTGGCTGCCCAATCCTCGCTTACCAAGAAATTTACCGAGGAGTTCCTCCGGGAGTTGGTTTCCGTCATTGAGGAATATCTGGAAAAGGACGGCGTGGTCAAAGTCAAGGGTCTGGGTACCTTCAAGCTGATCTGGAACGACGAGCGCAAAAGCGTGAACGTGACCACCGGTGAGGAACTGATTCTGCCTGCTCATTATAAGGTGTCGTTTACCGCCGAGTCATCGGTGCTCGACCAGCTCAACGGCGGATCCAATCCGTCGGTTATGGTGGAGACGACGGCTCCCGAACCCGTTGCCGGACCTGCGCCTGCACCGACTCGGGAAGCGTCACCGGCACCCGTTGCCGAGCCTGCTTCCGCCTCCGGCCGCAGCGAACTCCCCAAGCCTTTCTTTATTCCTATTCCCGGAAAAGAAGAGGCTTCCGCCCCGGTTGAACCATCCGCACCGGAACCCGAGACGGCTCCGATGCCCGAACCTGCACCCGAACCTGCGAGCGAGCCCGCATCCACACCCGCTCCCGAACCTGCACCTGTGCCGGTTGCGGAAGCGCCTTCCGCCGGGCCGGAAGAGGTGCGTTTGGACAATGCCGTTCCCTCCGACCAGCATCCGATGGAGCGCGTCCGCAAAAAAGGGCACGGCTGGATCTGGTGGCTGCTGTCTCTGCTACTATTGGGCGGCTTGGGCTGGTATTTCCGCGACAGCTGGTATCCGCAGGCCCGCAGCCGCTTTGACACGCTGTTCCCGCAGTGGGCGGTACAGGATACGGTGGCGTCCGATACGGTGTATGTGGAACTTCCGGTATTTGCCGAAGGCGATTCGATCAACTGGGACGAGGATTCCACTTCGGTAGCCGAAGAATACGAGGGCGAGCTCCCGGCTGAGGCGGAACAACCGGCGGAATCGGTTGAGGAACGGCGCCAGCGTTTGTTGTCCTCCTATACGCCGTCCATGGCACAGTCCGCTCCGGTACGCGAGTCGGTCATTGTGATCGACGGCAGCCGTCTGACGCTCTTTGCCCTGCGCGCTTACGGACACAAGGACTTCTGGGTTTACATTTACGACGCCAACCGCGATGTGCTCACATCGCCCGGCAGTCTGGCAAAGGGGATGAGTCTCAAGATTCCCGATCTTGACGCGCTGTTGGTCGATCCCGACAATGCGGACTGTCTGCAAAAAGCGGCGGAGTTGGCGGCACAATATTGAAACAGATCCTTCGTACAGTATGGTGAAAGCAGGGTAATTCCCTGCTTTTGCTATGTTTTAACATTGCGTTAATTGTTTTTAATATCTTGGATAGGACGGAATTTTAACATTTGCGTAAATTTGCAATATCAAATAACAATTCTTATGAGTCAAGTTGTCGATATTAGAGAACTGAATGCGCGCATCGAAGCGAAGAGCGCATTCGTCGATGTTCTTACCATGGGTATGAACAATGTCATCGTGGGTCAAAAGCACTTGATCGAATCGCTGCTGATCGGTCTGCTGGCGGATGGCCATGTGTTGTTGGAAGGTGTTCCCGGTTTGGCGAAAACCTTGGCCATCAAGACCTTGGCTCAACTGGTGGATGGCAAATACAGCCGTATTCAATTCACCCCCGACCTGTTGCCGGCCGATGTGCTGGGTACGATGATCTACAGTCCCAAGAACGAGGATTTTCTGGTAAAGAAGGGTCCGATTTTCGCCAATTTCGTTCTGGCCGATGAAATCAACCGTGCACCGGCCAAGGTGCAGAGCGCTTTGCTGGAAGCCATGCAGGAACGTCAGGTGACGCTGGCCGACACCACCTATCCGCTCGATAATCCTTTCCTGGTGCTTGCAACGCAGAACCCGATCGAGCAGGAGGGTACCTATCCGTTGCCTGAGGCTCAGGTGGACCGTTTCATGCTCAAGGTGGTGGTTACTTATCCGAAATTGGAGGAGGAACGCCTGATTATCCGTCAGAATACGGGAGCCAAGCCCGAACCCATCCGCCCGGTGCTCAAGGCGCAGGAGATTGTGGATGCGCGCTCGGTGGTGCGTGAGATTTATTTGGATGAGAAGATTGAGAAATACATTCTGGATATTGTCAATGCCACCCGCGACCCCCAACTTTACAATCTGTCGGAATTGAAGGACATGATTTCCTTCGGTGCGTCACCGCGTGCCTCCATTTCAATGGCGCAGGCGGCCCGCGCTTATGCTTTTATCAAACACCGTGGCTATGTGGTTCCCGAAGATATCCGTGCCGTGTGTCTCGATGTTATGCGCCACCGTATCGGTCTAAGTTATGAAGCCGAGGCCAACAACCTGACTTCCGAAGAAATTGTCAGTGAAATTCTCAACGCGGTTGAAGTACCTTGATTTTTGAATAATGGAAACTGCCGATATCCTCAAGAAAGTCCGTCGGATTGAGATCAAGACGCGCGGGCTTTCGCAAAATATTTTTGCGGGCCAGTATCACACGGCCTTCAAAGGGAAGGGTATGGCCTTTTCGGAAGTGCGTGAGTATCAGATCGGTGATGACGTCCGAAATATTGATTGGAATGTTACCGCACGGTTTGGAAAGCCCTTTATCAAAATCTTTGAAGAGGAACGTGAACTGACGGTGATGCTGCTCATCGATGTTTCGGGCAGCAGTGATTTCGGTACCGTTGAGCAGACCAAGCGTACAATGATTACCGAACTGGCGGCCACGCTGGCATTCTCCGCCATCGAGAACAACGATAAAATCGGGGTTGTTTTCTTTTCCGACCGGGTGGAGAAATTCATCGCTCCCCAGAAGGGACGGAAGCACATTCTGTACATCATCCGGGAGTTGTTGGAATTCCAGCCGGTAAGCCGTAAAACGGACGTCCGTCAGGTGCTCCAATATTTCACCAATGCCATCAAGAAGCGCTGCACCGCCTTTTTGATTTCCGATTTTATCGCCGAGCCGTTCGACCAGGCGTTGACCATCGCCGCCTCCAAACACGATTTGTTCGCCCTGCAGGTGTACGACGAGAAGGATGCCGAACTGCCCGATGTGGGATTGGTGAAGATGTGCGATTCCGAAACCGGTCACGACCGCTATATTGACACGTCCAACAAGGAGGTGCGCAGCAGTTATACGCTGCACTGGCAGGCCGGACAGCAACGTATCGGACGCGATTTCTCCAAGAACGGTGTTGATTTTGTGTCCATGTCCACACGCGACGACTATGTGAAAGGTTTGATCCGTTTATTTAGAATGCGGGGATGATGAAGAAGTGGTTATTTATATGTATGGCGGGCTTTCCGCTGGTATTGTCGGCTCAATCGTTCTCGGTTACCGGCAAGGTGGAGCCATCCGAAATCCGCATCGGTGATCCGGCCCGGGTTCATTTCGAACTGATCCAGGAAGCCGGTGTGAAGGTGTCGGTTCCGCAGGTGCAGGATACCTTGTGCACCGGAGTCGAACTGCTTGACGCACCGGGCTATGATACCATACGTTTGGACAACGGCCGTATCCAAGTCAACATTGACTATCCGGTCAGTGCCTACGACAGCGGGTTTTATTTTATTCCCGCTCTTACGTTTGCCGCCGCCGACCGGCAGGTGCAGAGCCGCCCCATGGGGCTGACGGTGCATACCGTTGAGCTGACCGATGACGATCAGGATCTGCGTCCAAGCAAGACGGTGATGCGGGCTCCGTTCTCGTGGAAGGAGTTTTGGAGCTGGACCGGGGGCATTTTGGCCGCTTGTCTGGTGTTGGCCGGTTTGGTGCTGTTGATTCTCAAATACGGCTTCCGCAAAAAAGTGGTGCTCTTGCCCGCACGGGAGGAACCGGTGGTTCCGCCTTACGAAACAGCTATGCAGCGCCTGCAGGAAATCCAGCAAGCGAAAATCTGGCAGCAGGGGCGCATCAAGGAGTTCTATACCGATGTGACAACGGTGGTGCGTGAGTATTTGTCTGGAAGATTCCAGGTCAACGCCATGGAGTCCACGACCGACGAAACACTCGAACTGGCCGGGAGCATTCCGGAAGTGAAGCCGCTCTGCCCGCAGTTGAAGGAATTCCTGCAGTTGGCTGATTTGGTTAAATTCGCCAAACATGTACCCGTGGAGGCCGAAAACAACCGTTTCCTCCAAAGTGCTTTTGACATGGTGGAGGCAACGAAACCCGTAGTTCCGACCCTTGAACAGGAAGATGCCGACGGGCAGGAAAGGAGGGAGTCATGACGTTTGCACATCCTTTATATCTGCTGTTGTTGCTGCTTTTGCTGCCGTTGGCGGCCTGGTACATCTGGAAACGCAATGTCTGGACCGCCAAGATCATGTTCTCCTCGCTGGAGGCATTCCGATCCTTGAAGCGTTCGCCTATGGAGTATCTGCGTCATCTGCCTTTCGTATTGCGGCTGCTGACGATGGTCTGTGTGATATTGGCAATCGCCCGCCCGCAGCGCAGCGACAGCTGGCGCAATCACAGTACCGAAGGCATTGACATTGTGATGGCATTGGATATTTCCAGCTCCATGCTGGCCGAGGATTTGAAACCCAACCGGCTGGAGGCGGCCAAACGGGTGGCTACCGAATTCGTCAACAACCGTCCGAACGACAACGTGGCGTTGGTGGCCTTCTCAGGACAAAGTTTCACGCAATGTCCGTTGACCATCAACCATGCCGAACTCATCAACTTGATGACCGGCCTGAAGAGTGGTATGATTGAAGACGGTACGGCCATTGGTTCCGGATTGGCTACAGCGATCAACCGCCTGCGGGATTCCCAGGCCAAGTCCAAGGTCATTATTCTATTGACCGACGGCTCCAACAACCGTGGTGAGATCGCTCCCGTCACAGCCGGCGAAATGGCTCAAACCTTCGGTATCCGGGTATATACCATCGGTG
Source organism: Paludibacteraceae bacterium (assembly GCA_017959385.1). Classification (GTDB taxonomy): domain Bacteria; phylum Bacteroidota; class Bacteroidia; order Bacteroidales; family Paludibacteraceae; genus Enterocola. The sequence goes on along the minus strand of JAGDAS010000068.1, from coordinate 750 downwards.
TCGGAACCCAGGGAGAGGCACCTTATCCGTTCAAGACGCCCTATGGCATTCAATATCAAAATGTTCCCGTCGAAATTGACGAGGCCACCCTGCAACGCATCTCGGATGTGACGGGCGGTCAGTATTTCCGGGCGGTTGACAATAAGAGTCTGCGCGCCATTTACGAGGAGATTGACCAGTTGGAGAAAACCAAGATCCTGGTGCAGGAATTCAGTAAGAAGGAGGAACTCTACCATTGGTTCATTCTGGCCGCCCTCCTGCTGCTGATGGCCGAGGTGGCGTTGCGTAACACTGTGTTCAAATCCATACCGTAGGAGGATGCTTTATGTTTCGATTTGCCAGACCTGAATATTTATATCTGTTGTTGTTGATTCCCGTACTGATCGGGTTCTTCTACTACAGCTTGTTGGTAAAAAGCCGTCGGTTGAAGCTTTTGGGCAACAAGGAACTGCTTGTGCAGTTGATGCCGGATGCCTCGCACGGACGTCCGCGTGTCAAGTTTTACCTGACGCTGACGGCCTTGGTGCTGCTGGTTTTCGCCATGGCCGGGCCGCAGTTCGGTCACAAACTGCAGTCGGTTAAACATCAGGGAATCGAATTGATGGTTGCACTGGATGTATCCAACTCCATGTCGGCCGAGGATTTAGCCCCCGACCGGATGTCGCGCGCCAAGCAGATTCTTTCCAAACTGATCGACCAGACCCAGAACGACAAGGTGGGGCTGGTGGTTTTTGCCGGTGATCCCTATGT
>JAGDAS010000067.1 GCA_017959385.1 Paludibacteraceae bacterium | reverse complement strand
GCCCACCATCTGAAACAACAGGATGCCGCAGAAATGCTAGGCCTCAACGTTTCCATCTTCAGCCAAATCATGAACGGGAAACGGAGCATATCCGTTTCCCTGGCAAAAAAACTCTATTCACAACTGCACATCAGTGCCGAACTGATAATCGAAAATATCTGATGATTTTCGCTTACATTACCGTACCACCCCCTTGCGAGTTTCCACACCGGAAGCCTGGCGGATGCTGACGAGGTAGAGCCCGGCGGGCAGGTCGGAGACATCGTGTTCGTCGGTGGATGCGGTCTGCATCCAGGTTTTGACCACACGCCCCAGCGCATTGGCCACCGTCAGGACCGTCCCCGGACGGGCGCGGACATACAAGCGGTCATGCGCCGGAGTCGGATACAGCAGTGGAGCCGAATCGGCCGAAGGACCGGTCACACCCGTCGGATCACCCTGTGTCGTAACCAAGAACCAACTGTCGGTTCCGCCTACCGTTACCCGTACCCTGTAGGTAGTGGCATACTGCGAGCCCGTTCCCAAGCGGATTTGCAAACGGTCGCCATTCTCAATAAGCGCTGGTTCGCTCTGGAACAAACCACTGTTGATGCTGAACGAAGCGATTTCGGTGTTGTCGCTCAGACTCACCCTGGCCGGACCGTCAATGCCCGAAATCGTAACCGTATTCGAAAGGCAGGCCGAGAACAGTTCCGCATCCGTCACCTCCGTAAAGGCAAACGCATCGGGCACCGTATCGGCGGGAGCCTCGTACAGACGCAACTCGCGGATCGACACCCAGCCACCCGTATAGGTGGCCGCGCCGGTAAAGGTAATCCGCACATAGCGGGCTTGCTGTGCCGAGAATACATCGGTAATGGTTTCCGCCTTGACTGTGTTGTCGCGGCGGTCCGACAGCGTAAAATACTGCTCACCGTCGAGCGATCCTTCGACCAGGAACTGGTAATCGCGGTAGGCCACCGGATTGCCGGTACCGTAAGGACAAAGCTCCAAGCTGTCCACCCGATAGGTCGAGACCAAATCAATCACCACCCATTGCGGATAACCGGCGGCCGAAGCCGTCCAACGGGCATCCAGGCGTCCGTCGTTGATATTGGTCACCGCCATCTGTTCCGACGAAGCGGTGGCCGGTTTCTGATAGGCGATATTTTCCTGCACAGGAGGGGCATCCTTGGTAATCACCGTAAACACCTCCGAAGCCGTACCAATGGTAATGGTGGCGTAGCACGAAGTTTGGTAGGCACCCGCCGTAGTCAGCCGCACGCGCAACGCGTCACCCGGCCTGATGGTGCCATCGGCCTGCGTAAACGCACCTCCGTTGATGCTGTAGGCGGCATTGAAGTCCGATTCGATGTGTATGGACTGCGTTTCCGAAAATCCGCTGACCGTTACAACATCCGATATTACCACACTGTTGAGCGGCGCGTCGGTAACCTTGTTGAAACGGAATACCGGCACTTCGGGCGGATCGGCCGGATGCACTTCATAACCTTGGGGACGGGTCTGCGTCAATCCGTCCTGCAAATCAAACGCAGTGGAGCTGAGCGTGAGCGATGCCGGCGTCAGTCCGTCCGAGGCGGCCTGCAGTATAAAATCGCCGGCCGTGCGTCCCGCCCGGACAAACAGGCGGTTGACACCGCACTCCAACTCCAAATCATCCTGGAAAATACTGCCTTCGCGGCCACTATTGTATCCGCCCAGGTAGGTTCCCTGCCCGGCGTAGGCAAAATGCACCGGTGCGTAAACATCCGGCACACGCCGCCCTTGGGCATCGACAGCCTCCACATCCACCATGGCGATGTCGGAACCGTCGGCCAGCCAGCCTTGCGGACCGGTAACCGCCGTCAGTCGGAGCGCCACCGCCTCACCGGTGGTCTCCAGCGAAGCCTGCTTGACGGGCCGGTCGCCGATGTATCCGGTAGCCACCACGCGTCCGGGCACCCATTCAACATCGGCAAAGGTGTGGATAAAACCATTGCTCACAGCACCCCGGCCGTAATTCCGGATCAGGTGCCCCTCCGTATCATAAACGGCCAATTCCACCGCATCCATATTGGAAACGGCATACATGGGCTTCACCGTGCCGGCCGGATAGTTCCAATGGCCCAGCAGGCAGATATCGGCCGTATCGCTTTGCGCCACCTTCAGGCTGTAGAACGAGGATTTGGGCAGACGGGCGGCATCGACCGAACCGGTCACACGCGCCAGTTCCGTTTTCTCCATACGGCCGTGGCTCACGCCGTCGGCGAAGATGATCTTCGCCCCGCCTACCATGATTTCCGACAAGCCCTGTCCGGCGCGGCGGCGGTAGCGGTCGTAGTACTTCTTCACATTGTTGAGCGCCAGATCCTCGGTGCTGTTGAGTTTGAAGCCGTCGGAAGGATATTCAACGATTTCATTGGAGGCATCGGCTATATTGGCGTAACCGAAATAGGGCGGTGTGTATTTGTCCCACACACGGCGCGGACATTCGGCACGGGCATATTCGGCATCCCATACGGGAACGAGCGACGAACCGCCTACACCGTCCATGGTGGAGCCGTACTCCTCAATCCCCTTCAACCGGGTGTCGATGGAACGGGTCCCGGCAAACCGGCCGCCGTGCGGATCCCACCGGTGGCGCAGATCCACCATTTCCTGCATGTGTTCGGGAGCAATGTATTGGTTGCCCCCCTCATAGAACACCACAGAGGGGTTGTTGCGGAAGTAGATCATCAAATCGCGCATCACCTCCGTGCGCTGTTCCCATTGCCGTCCTTCGCTGTCGCGCTCACCGTCGCCGGCCGGGCAGGCGTAGATGATGCCGAACTTGTCGGCCGCCTCCACATCACGACGCTTGGGGCCACAGTGCATGGGGCGGATGAAATTGGCGTTCGACTCCTTCATCAAGGCGAAATCATATTCGCCCATCCAGTTGGGCGCCATGCCCACACTGACCCATTCCATGGTAGTGCGGGGGGCATAGCCCTTCAGGTAGAGCGGGCGGCCGTTGATGGTCAACCCTTCGGCCAGCGAAAACTCCACTTGGCGGATGCCGGTTGTGTGACGGCACACGTCCACGCACTCGCCGTTTTTGCTCAGCGATGTATAGACTTCGTACAAATTGGGATAGTCGGGCGACCAGAACAGGACATCGGAAAGCGCTGCCACCGCCTGCAGCTGCAGTGTGTCGCCGGCCGGTACGGAAACCGGCAGGGATTGCGTCTGCGCCACCACCTGCCCGTGCTTGTCAACCACGGTTACCGCCAGCACGGCCTCAACCGCCTCGGCATAGCTGTTGATGATCTCCGCCTGTACGTTCAGGTCGGCCGTTTTGGACGCTGATTGGATGTGGTCGGCATAGAGGTACACCCCCTGCGTCCCCAGATTGCTGTACAGCGGCAGTGTCTGGTAGAGCGGATCGGTGACATGCAGCCGTACATTGCTGACAATGCCGCCGTAGTTGGGGTTGAAGGGAGGCGTGTTCCACTGGAAGTTCTCTCCAGTTGCCACTTCCTTGTATCCTAGCGTGTTGTCGATTTCAACCGCCAGTACATTGTCGGTCGCGCCGAACACCACCCAGGGCGTAATGTCGATGCCGCAGGGGCCGACTCCGTTCTCGTGCCTTCCGGCAAACTGCCCGTTGACATAGAGCGCCAGCGCCTGACGCACGCCCTCAAACTCAATAAAGACCTTGCGGCCCTGCTGTTGTTCCGACAAACGGAAATGCTTGCGGTACCAGGTCTTTCCGGCCCAACCGTAATTGCCGCTGCCCGTCACCCAGGTGTCGAACAGGTCCACGTCGTTGTAGGTGTGCGGAAGACTTACCGTCCTCCCCCCGCTGTCGTCGAAAGCGGGTGCCTCGGCCCCGGATACCGGTTGCCGGATGAATTTCCAATCATAGTTCAGGTTGTACTCCGCCCGGTGGGAAGCCGGAGCGGTATAGCCGGTTTGTGCGTTGGCGCACCAGCCCAAGGCCCAAACGAGGGCCAGCAAGGTGATCTTTTTCATTTGATTTGATATGTGTACGGCCACAAAGATAAATATTTTTTTTGTGTCCGTACACAAAATGATTGAATTTTTTCGTTTCCTTTGAGGAGGGGGATCAGCGTTTCATCCATTTATATACCCTGCCGCTATCCTGCAGGAGGTAGAGCCCGGCGGGCAGGTCGGAGACATCGTGTT
>JAGDAS010000009.1 GCA_017959385.1 Paludibacteraceae bacterium | reverse complement strand
AGGAGGATGGACAGAAGCAGCGTGGTCAGGGTCTTTTTCATAGTTTTCGCGTGATTATGATTTCAATTTCTGCAAAGGTAATGAAATAATTGTTTCCGCCGACAGTAATCCGGAATATAGTGGATACATCAGGAGTACATCATGGGGGGATTTTTTTTCAATTCCGCAGGTTGCGGTTGGGCGTTTCCGCAAATTTCCGTACATTTGCCTTCTCGAAAGTCATCTCCACTATGGGAAAAATCTCACTTTACGGGTTACTGCCCATGCTGGCGCTGAGCCTTGTGCCAGTGCCGGTTTCCGGGAGTACGGATGCGCTTACTGCACAAGCCCCCGATTCTTCTACCACCGTTGCCATCGACGAGGTGGTGGTGACGGGTACCCGCAGCGGCGCCGATCCGCGCCTGCTGCCCATGACGGTAAATGTGGTGGACCGTCCGCAGCTGACCGCCCGCGGTGAAACCAACCTGCTGCCTACGCTTACGCAGGATGTCCCGGGGCTCTTTGTTACGCAGCGCGGCGTGCTGGGCTACAGCGTCAGCACCGGCGGCAGCGGCGGCATCAAGGTGCGCGGCATCGGCGGCGCGCCCAACACCGACGTGTTGGTGCTCATCGACGGACTGCCCCAATACGCCGGCCTCTACGGCCACCCCATCGCCGACAATTACCAGACCTTTATGGCCGAACGCGTCGAAGTGGTACGCGGCCCGGCCTCGCTGTACTACGGCAGCAATGCGCTGGGAGGTGTTATCAACATCATCACCCGCCGGCCACAGGCCGATACCGTGCAGAGCGCCGTGCACCTGCAGGGCGGCTCGTACGCCACCTTCGACGCCGGAGCCTCCAACCTGGTGCGCAAGGGCCGTTTCAGTTCGGCCGTAGGCGTCAACTACTCGCGCACCGACGGCCATCGGGCCAACATGGATTTTGAGCAGTACAACGCCTTCTGCCGTCTGGGTTGGGCGTTCAATCCGCACTGGCAGCTGACCGGCTCGGGCAACGTGGCCTACTTCTCGACGCAGAACCCCGGGCCCGTGGCGGCTCCCATCGTTGACAGCCGCTACAACGTGCTGCGCGGCATGGCGGCCCTCTCGCTCGAAAACGACCATAAGGACAGCCGCTTTCCCTCTTCGGGTGCCATCCGCCTCTATTACAACGGCGGCAAGCACGACATCAACGAAGGTCATCGGGCCGAAGCCCCCGCGCTGGCCCAAGACTACCACCACACCGACTTTATGGCCGGTGCCAGTGCCTACCAGGCGGTTGATTTCTTCAAGGGCAACCGCACCACCTTCGGGCTCGATTACCAGCATTTCGGCGGTCACGCCTGGAATGCCGTCATCGCCGACGGAAGCACCACCGATCTGGTCAGCAAAGACTTGTTCGAAGCTGCCGGATACATCGATTTCCGCCAGCAACTCGCGGCCTGGCTGGTTCTCGACGCCGGCATCCGTCTGGGCTGGAACTCGCAGGCGGGATTCAACTACGCTCCGCAGGCGGGCCTGTCGTTTGTGCTGCCGCACGAGGCCGAAATCAAGGCCCTGGCCAGCCGCGGCTACCGCAATCCCACCATCCGCGAGCTGTACATGTACAAGCCGGCCAACGAAGCTCTTGAGGCCGTCAAGTTGTGGAGCTATGAGCTCTCGTACCGCCAGCAGCTGCTCGAACGCCGCTTGCGCCTGGGCCTCAACCTGTTTTACCTGCATGCGGCCAACAACATCGAAACCCGCATGATTGACGGCAAGCCGCTCAATGTCAACACCGGAGAGTTCGAGAACTCGGGCGTTGAGGCCGAAATCAGCTACCACAGCCGCAAGGGGCTGGTGGCCGGAGCCAACTACTCGTACCTGTTTATGGCGCATCCGACCCTGGCCGCTCCCCGGCACAAAGTCAACCTGCAGCTGGGCTATCACCACGAGCGTTTCCGCATCGGCACGTCGGTGCAGTATATCGCCGGCCTTTATACGGCGCTGGCCACGGCCGACATACCTGCTGTGGAGCAGCACTTCCTGCTCTGCAGCGCCCATGCTTCGGTACGGATCTGGAAGGGGCTGTGGGCCCAAGTCAAGGCCGACAACCTGCTGGCGCAGGACTATGAAATCAATGCCGGATTCCCCATGCCCAAGGCAACGGTCATGGGCGGATTCAACTGGACCTTTTAATCAACCGCCTATATGAAATGT
>JAGDAS010000066.1 GCA_017959385.1 Paludibacteraceae bacterium | reverse complement strand
AGGGTTCGTCCACACCTTTGGTGACCAGGTCGTCAATCAGCACACCGATGTATGATTGGTCTCTTTCCATGGTGAAAGCGGGCATTCCGTGACAGGCCAGGTGCGCGTTGATACCGGCGGTCAGACCTTGTCCGGCAGCTTCCTCATACCCGGTTGTACCATTGATCTGACCGGCAAAAAAGAGCCGTTTGATTTTTTTAGTTTACAGGCTGTGTTTGAGTTGGAGCGGGTCGAAGAAGTCGTACTCGATGGCGTATCCGGGTCGGTATATGTGCAGGTTGCGGAAGGCAGGAATCTGTTGCAGGGCTTCCAACTGAATCTGCAGCGGAAGCGAAGAGGAGAATCCGTTCAAATAATATTCGCCGGTTGTCTCACCTTCGGGTTCCAGAAAGAGCGGATGCGTATCCTTATCGGCAAAGGTGACGATTTTGGTTTCAATACTTGGACAGTAGCGAGGTCCGATACTCTTGATTTGTCCGTTGAAAAGGGGTGAATCTTTCAGACCGCTTCGCAGTATGCGATGTACTTCCGCGTTGGTGGTGGTGGTGTAGCAGGGCAGTTGTCGGAGTTGGGTCCTCGAATGAGTGAGATAGGAGAATTTATGGAAATCCGTGTCTCCCTGCTGTTCTTCCATCAACGATAGGTCCACGCTGCGGATATCAATGCGTACAGGGGTGCCGGTTTTCATCCGGTCTGTCTGAAAACCAAGTTCAGCCAGTTGTTGCGTAATTCCGTAGCTGGCGGGTTCAGCCACCCGTCCGCCGGGGAGCTGCGTGCGTCCGAAATGCATCAATCCACCGAGAAAAGTACCATTGGTCAGAACAACCGCGTTGGCGTGAAATTCCACCTCCAGCATGGTGTGTACTCCGCGTACCTCACCGTCCTCAATCAGTAGTCGGTCCACCGTATCCTGCCAGACGTAAAGGTGGTCGGTTGTTTCGATTTGGTGACGCCAAGTGGTGATGAATTTCTGCCGGTCGCACTGACTGCGCGGGCTCCACATGGCCGGACCTTTGGAACGGTTCAGCATCCGGAACTGGATGGAGGTGGCGTCTGTGACGATTCCCATTCGTCCGCCCAAGGCATCGATCTCGCGGACAATTTGCCCTTTGGCAATGCCGCCGACCGCCGGGTTGCAGCTCATCTGGGCGATTTTGTTCATGTCCATGGTGATAAGCAGCGTTTCCGAACCCATGGAGGCTGCGGCACAAGCGGCTTCACATCCGGCATGACCGGCTCCCACTACGATGACGTCGTATCTGAACTTCATTTTGAAATGGGTTTTTCCAATAGGGCGATGGCCCGATCCTCCTGGCGCGTCATCTCGGCTTTGGCGTCGGGCTGCTTGTCCTTGAATCCGCAGAGATGCAGAATACCGTGGATGATAATGCGTTCCAGTTCCTCAATGAATTCGGTTTGGAATTGTACGCTGTTGCTGTGTACGGTATCCAATGAAATGAAAATATCCCCCGAAATCTGGTTGCCCTCACTGTAGTCAAACGTGATGACATCGGTGTAATAGTCGTGCCCGAGATATTGGTTGTTGACTTGCAGAATGTATTCGTCGGAACAGAAAATATAGGCTATTTCACCGATGGTTTTGCCATGTGATGCCGCCACTTGTCTGACCCAGGCGCTGGTACGGCGTGTGCAGATCTTGGGTTTGGTAACTCCTCCCTCGGTATGGTAACTGATCATAATGTCTTGATAATGATGATGCAAAGATAATAAAAAAGTCCATTATCCGAAAAAGAGGTAGGCAATCAGCACGGCGGCAATCACGCCACCGAAGTCGGCAATCAGACCGGCGGGGATGGCATAACGCGTGTTCTTAATGCCTACGCTGCCGAAGTAGAGTGCGATGATGTAGAAGGTGGTGTCGGCTGCACCTTGGAACAAGCAGCTCAGGCGGCCGATAAACGAATCGGCTCCGTAACTGTTCATGGCCTCTACCATCATGGCCTTGGCACCGCTTCCACTGAGGGGTTTCATGAAGGCGGTCGGTAGGGCGCCGACAAATTCCGTATGTTCGGTAAACAGCCCCACAAATTTTTCAATGCCCAGAATCAACAAGTCCATAGCTCCCGAAGCGCGGAACACGGCGATGCCCACCAGCATGGCGACCATGTACGGAATGATTTTTACGGAAGTTTCAAATCCACTTTTGGCTCCTTCGATAAAAGCGTCAAAAACGTGGATCCGTTTGATCAGACCGGCCGTTATAAATGCGATTACGATGGAGAAGAGCAGTACGTTGCTGAATATTTTGGAGAACAGGGCCATCCCTTCCGGGCTGAGCGTGGAAACATACCAAACCAGCAGTGCGAGCGATATCGTGATGCCGCCGATCCATCCGAGGAACACTTTGTTGAGCAATGGCAGACGCTGTTTGATCCCCACGTAGAGGATGGCAACAAGTGTTGAGACATAGGTGGATATGAGCAACGGGATAAAAATATCGGTGGGATTGGCGGCTCCCATGATGGCACGCTGCGCCATGATGGAGATGGGAATCAGGGTCAGTCCCGACGTGTTGAGTGCCAGGAACATAATCTGAGCGTTGGATGCGGTCTCTTTGTCGGGATTCAGTTCCTGCAGACTCTGCATAGCTTTGAGTCCCAAGGGGGTGGCGGCATTGTCCAGACCCAGCATGTTGGCTGAGAAATTCATCAGCAGTTGTCCGTGGGCCGGGTGGTTCTTGGGGATTTCCGGAAACAGCCGGCTGAAAAACGGTCCGATGATTTTGGAAAGAAAGCCGACTGCACCGGCTTTCTCTCCGATATTCATCAATCCCAGCCATAGGGTCATGACGCCGACCAAGGGCAGGGCGATGTCCATGACGGCGAACTTGGACATGTCAAATGTGCTTTCCACAATTTTCGAAAATATTTCAACGTCTTGAAATACAATTAGTTGAACAAGTGCAACCAAGAAAGCAACCAGAAAGAACCCGATCCAGATATAATTCAGTACCATAATGAAGTTTTTTGCAAAGGTAGAAATTTCTCTGCAGCATTGGCTGCCCAAGCGGTCAAATACTTGTATGGGAAGCGGTGGATCTTCTTAAAATCTGTTAAAAAACGGCGGGACAGTTGCACAAATGAAAAATACAATCTACTTTTGTGGGCGAAAACAGGAAAGTCTGTTTTTGTGCTGATGAAGCCTGGTCTTACACACTTGATTTCTTAAGCGCACCCCTGAACACGGAATTTTTATTGTAATTATGTTTGGCTTATCGAAAATCTCATGGGAGAAGTTCGTGTGTGTTGTTTCGGTATTGCTGGTCCTTTTCAACCTGGCGGTTTGGTTCTACTATGCCAGGATGTCCAAGGGCGGGCGTCCGTCGCTGGAGGAAACACGCATGCAGCGGTTCGCCGATGAGCAGGAAGAAGAACGAAGTTAATGTTATAAAAATGAAAAATGTAAAGCACCCCCTGGCAGCCGCTCTGATGTGGATGAGCTCTGCCGCCTGCGCATTTGCGGCGGGCAACGGCGTCTCCGCTCTGGAGAAAGCCAATTCAGAAATCAAATCCTATGTTGAACCCATCACCAGCCTCTTTTATGTGCTGTGTGCCGTAGTCGGATTCATCGGTGCGGTCAAGGTCTATGCCAAATGGTCGTCCGGCAGCCCCGATACGACCAAGACTGCCGCATCCTGGTTCGGTGCCTGTGTATTTGCGGTGGTGGCGGTAACAGCAATCCGTGCTTTTTTCCTGGATTGATCCATGTTGCGCTATCCCGTCAATAAAGGGGTAGGCAAGTCGGTGGAATTCAAGGGCATACGGGCTCAGTATGTGCTTTATCTCGCCATCGGGGTACTGCTCTCGTTTCTGCTGTTTTTTGTCTGTTCCTTCATTTTCGTCCAGTGGTTGGCTGTGCTGGTTTGTATGGTTGCCATACTCCTGACCGTCGGTGGTGTTGTGTTTCTGAACGCACGTTTCGGCGAGCATGGTATGACTCAGTTCCATGCCCAACGCGTCCTGCCTGGACGGATAGCCAATAACCGGCGTATTCACCGATTGATTTCCGATAAAGGCCATGAAGAACCGTAGTGCCTGTTTGGAAGAGTTGCTCCCGTTGCTTTGCTGGGAGAACGGTTGTCTGGTATCCAAGTCCGGCGACATCACTGTGGGCTATGAATTGCAGTTGCCCCCGGTGTTTTCGCTGGGAGCTGACGATTTTGACCGTTTGCACCGGATGTGGGTCCGCGCTTTGCGCAGTTTGCCCGATGAAACCATTGTTCACAAGCAGGACATTTATTTGGAGCGGAGTTTGTCGCTGGAAGACCGCGAGGGTGACAGCTTTCTGCAACAGGCGTCCAATCATTTTTTCAACGGGCGTAATTATCTGCAACACAACACGCTATTGTATATTACCCAATCTTCGAAGAAGCAAATGGCTACGACCAGCCTGACGGCTGCGATTTGCCGCAGGCAATTGGTTTGCGAGGAGTTGTTGGATGCATCGCACCACCGGCAGTTTATGGACAGTGCCGCCCGATTTGTGCACATCCTGTCGGAAAACGGGTTGACAGTGCGTCCGTTGGAACGGGACGAACTGATCGGAACGCCGGACCGTTCGGGTTGGATCGAGCAGTATGTATCACTCGATTTCAACGACCGGATCTGTTTGTCCGATCTGCATATGGAGGGTAAGGATTTCATGGTGGGAGACCAGTACGTCAGTTGTTTTTCACTGGCCGAATTGAACCAGCTCCCTGCCGAGGTGGCCTCCTGCCGCATTCATGGCCGCTATTCTTCGGGCGATACACCCTTTTATGTGGGCAGTCCGTTTGTCCTTTCGCTCGACTTGCCGTTCAATCATATTTACAATCAGTATTTCTTTTTGGACAATCATCAAAGTACTCTGGCCAAAGTGGAGAAACGTGGACGCGAGCAACAGTCGCTCTCGCGTATTTCACGTGAGAACGCGTTGAATAAGGAGTACAACGATCAATATCTGAACGAAGCGGTTTCATCGGCTAAACGTTCGGTACGTTGCGCTTTCAATGTGCTTTTGTGGGACAATCGGTATCCACGGTTGCTTCAGAAAAACGCGCAGGTCGGTTCCCGTCTGGCAAATATGGATTGTACCGGTGAAAAAACGGAGCGGGTGGTTCCCCAGCTATTCTGGGCAGGTATTCCGGGAGCGGCGTCACAGTATCCGTCGGATATGACCTTCCTGACCTTCTTGGAACAGGGATGCTGCCTGATCAACGAGGAAGGGGCGGCCACCTCCATGCCTTCGGATTTCGGTTTGCGTTTGTGTGACCGTCTCTGCGGCATACCGTTGCGGATAGACTTGTCGGACTATCCCCGTGAAAAGGGATGGATCGACAACCGCAACAAGTTTATCCTGGGTCCTTCAGGATCCGGTAAGTCGTTCTTTACCAACCATATGGTCCGGCAATATTATGAACAGGACACCCATGTGGTGATCGTTGATGTAGGCGACAGCTATCAAGGATTGTGCCGTTTGATTCAGGAGGAAACCGACGGAAAAGACGGTATTTATTACACCTATACCGAGGAACATCCGATTTCCTTCAATCCGTTTGCGGTCAAAGACCGTATGTACACGATAGAGAAAAGGGAGCAATTGTGCTCATTGGTTTTCTGCCTTTGGAAAAATGAAAACGAACGGATTACCAAGGCGGAGGAAACCCATATTGCAACCGCTATGAACGGATTCCTCACACAGGTTACCCAAGGCGGTCTTCATCCCGATTTCAATCATTTCTATCAATACCTGTCCGATGTGTTTGCGCGGGAAATCCGTCAGGCCGGTGTCAGCCGCGAACATTTTGATCTGGACAACCTGCTCCAGGTGCTGCGGCCCTATGCCGCCGGCGGTATGTACGACTACCTGCTCAATGCCGACGAAAACCTCGATTTGACCGGGAAAAGGTTCATTGTATTCGAAATTGACAATATCAAGGACCATAAAACCTTGTTTCCGGTAGTTACGCTTGTGTTGATGGATACGTTCATCAGCAAGATGCGGCATCCGGCATTGGCCCGGCAGCGTAAAATGATTCTGATCGAGGAGGCATGGAAGGCGATTTCCAAGCAGGGTACGGCCGAATTCATCAAGTATTTGTACAAAACGGTCCGCAAGCATTTCGGTGAGGCGGTGGTGGTTACCCAGGATATGGAGGATATTGTGGGCAATGCCATCGTCAAGGACACCATCATCTCCAATGCTGACTGCAAGATTCTGCTCGACCAGCGCAAATACGCCCACCGCTTCGATGAGATCCAGCGGGTCTTAGCTCTGTCCGACAAGGAGAAAGCCATTGCGCTGTCGGTCAACCGCGACATCAAGACGGCGGGCCGGCGGCCTTACAAGGAGGTGTTCATCACTCTCAACGGCAATCTCAGTGCGGTGTATGCCGTAGAGGTTTCGCCAGAGGAGTACGCCTGCTATACGACCGAAAAACGGGAAAAAACACTTTTGTCAGAACTTCAGCATACCTGCGGCAGTATGCGTGGCGCAATTGCCCGGTATTGCCAATAGAATAACATCTTGATCTTATGAAAAGACTATTTATTGTGTTGTTGATTGCGTATGGTGTTTCCATACAAGTGAAAGCGCAGACCGCCGTGGTGGATCCCACCTCGGTGGCCCAGCGCTTGGCGCTCTTCCTGGAGGAAATGGAGGAGGCGGTGGAGCAGCGTTTCACGTTAATCGAACAAGCCGAGAGCATGCGCGAGCACCTGCAGATTGTCCAGGATACCAAAAAGCGCCTGCAGGAGGTGAGTGCGTTTGTGAAGTCATCGGCCTATGCCGTGGATATTGTCAACTATGGAACCGACATTGGCAAAAAAATCAAGCAGTACAAACAGGAAATCGCCGGATTGGACGAATTGACCGACGAGGAGAAGTATAACATTGTCCTCAATATGCTCCAGCTGGCCGACTTTGCTGCCGACCGGGTGCAGGAAGGAATGCGCCTGGCCAAATCGAACGGTTCGGACGGTGAATTTACGGACTTTGAACGGTTGCAGTTGCTCAAGGATATCCGTCAGAATCTCGATGACCTGGACCGTCAGTTGGATGAGGTGCTTTCCCTTTCCTTGTCGGCGAATGCATACAAGGCGGTGGCGCACGGATTGAAGAACCTGACGGTCAAAACCATGATGTTTGATTTTAATTGATACGTAAATGGAAGACGTTGCATTGTCTGTTGTCAACAAGTTGGGGAAGTCGATGACTTCCGGATTGGACCGGATTTACGACATGGCCATGGAATATTCGGAGGTGATTGCCACATCCGCCCAACTGATATGCGGTCTGCTGGCTTTCCTGTATATAGGTTCCAAGTTGTGGAAATCCTGGGCACAGGGAGAGCCGATTGATTTTTATGCCATGCTGCGGCCGTTCGCCGTCGGTCTGCTTATTTTGTTTTTCGGTGGTTTCACCTTTTGTTTGGACTCGTTGGTGTCGCCGGTAGGCGAGGTGACCGCCTATGTGCGCTCCTCCGCGGCCGACAAGGTGGCCGGCAAACAAGAGCACTACGACGATTTGCAGCGCATTTTCCGCGACAAGCGGGCCGCTTACGAGCGGAGCCGGCAGGAGCAGCAGGAGCCGCTCAGTGTGTGGCGGAGCATCAAACGCTCGCTGGAGAATATTGAATCCGGGATGTCAACGGCATTGGGCAACCTGGGTAGTGCCATCACCGGATTTATGATGGAGTTGGGATCCATGTTGGTGGGGATATTCTCTACGGCTACGGTCTATTTTTACCGGATCTACGTTATTACGGCTAAAATCGTGCTCGTGTTGATCGGCCCTTTCGCACTGGCATTGTCCATTCTGCCGGGATTTGAATCCAATCTGAAATCCTGGGTGGCCCAGTACATCAATGTTTCGTTGTACATTCCCATCTGCAACATCATCGGATTCGTACAGTCATTGATCGTATCCGAATGTTTGTACACACCGAGTATCAGTACTTTGGAGGAAGTCAGCATGATGGAGATGACGGAATCTGTCATTTCCGACGTGTCCAATTTCGCCGTTATGAACAACGTGGCGTCCATTCTGTTGGGCATTGTCGCCATCATGCTCTATGCCCATGTGCCCACATTTGCCAACTGGATACTCAAGGGTGATGGATCCGGGGGGCTGGCGGCGGCATTTTCGGTAGGTACCGGATTGATGGCCACACAAATCAACAAACTGATCCCCACACCGGGAGGTTCTTCGACCGGTGCCCCGGGAGCAACGGAAGGAGGACAGCAGCATGTTTAAGTCATTGGGAAATATCCAAAGCGCTTTTCAACTGATGCGCCTGGTGTTGTTGGTGACGCTGGTGTCAGCGTTCGGTTTCTGCGCTTTTGTGTCGTACCAGTCGTATCAGTTCGCCGAACTGCAGCGCGGGAAAATCTATGTACTGGATGGCGACCAGTCCCTTTTGATGGCGCTTTCGCGCGATGTTAATCAGAACCGTATGGCGGAAGCGAAATCGCATGTCAAGCGGTTCCATGAATATTTCTTTACGGTTTCACCGGAAAAGGGGGCGATTGAACACAATATCGGCCAGGCGTTGGCATTGGCCGACAATTCGGCTTCCGATCAATATCTGCGCTTGAAGGAAGAGGGTTTCTACGACCGTGTTATTGCAGCGGGGATAACCTGCGAAATCCGTCTGGACAGCATTGTCATTGACGACAGGCAATATCCCTATCAGGTACACACATACGGTAAAACATCCATTGTGCGGGCATCCTCCATTACGTTCCGGAACTTGGAAACGGAGTGTGAATTGGTCAATTGCTCCCGTTCGGAGATGAATCCGCATGGTTTTCTGGTCGAAAAATGGAGAATAACGGACAATACGGATATAAAAGTAATAGAACGATGAAAGAGAAATTGATAGCACGTTGGTCGCAAAGGATCAGGCAGGGGAGTAAAAGGATCTCCGCCTGGTTGAACCGCCTGTCTTTGCGACAACGTCGGACCCTATTGTTGGCAACGATGTTGTTGGTGGCACTTTTGTTGGTGCTGCAGTCGGCCTGGTCTGTTTACAAGTTGCGTGCCAGCCGTAGTGTGGCAACGGAGGATTATAGTGAAAAATGGAAACGGCTCTCTTGGCTTCTGGAGGAACAGTTTCCGCGGTTGGATGCTCTGTCTGCGCCGCTTTCATCAAAAGATTCAGCTACCTGCCATTGGTTGCGGGCCGCCTGTTTTGATTTGGAGGAGTGAGTATGCAGTCCAAACAGAAATTGTTGCATGTTTCTTCTGTGTTCGGAGCCGGTTTGTTGCTGCTGGCGTTTCATCTTCTGGGTGGAGGCAGCGGAGCCCGGACAGTAGGACACGCGGGATTGGGGGATATCAATACCGAGGTACCTGCGGCCAAAGCACGGGAATTGTCGTCGGATAAGCTGGATGCACTCTCTTTACAGGAACGGGAAGAGTCAGCACAGCGACGAAGGGAGCAGTTGCAGGCGTCTTCGTTTGACTTCCTTTCAGAAACGATGGCACCGGAAGTGGTGTCCTGCGAGGAATCCCGTCCGGCAGCCCCTGTTCGTCCGACATCCGTTTCAGAAGTGACAAGGATCGAGCCTGCCCGTCCGGCACCTGCTTCAAGCCGCAGCCGTTCCCACGTTATGCAGGAGAAGCGACGCCGCCTGCAGGAGGTCTATGGTATTGTCTTGCCCGAACAGAACACGGAGGAAGAGGCGGAAGCTGTCCCAGTCGTGACGGGAAAAGAAGATCGTTCGCTGTCTACCCGGGCGGTGAAGGAGGCAGGAACGCAACCGTTTCACGGTATAGGAGATGAGTTTGAAAGATCCGCGGGCGATATCCGTGCGGTGGTACACGGTGACCAGAAGAATTTAGCCCAGGGCTCTATGATCAAACTGCGTCTGTTGGACCCGGTGGTGACGGGATATGGCACGGTTCCTGCCAACACCTTGGTTTACGGAAAGTTGAGTTTCGCCTCCAACCGCGTTATGGTGCATTTGGAAAGTATCACCTACCGTAACCGGGTGATTCCGTTCAAGGCGTCAGTTTATGATATGGACGGGTTTGAAGGCATATCGGTACCCGAAAATGTGGTTCACGATACGGGACAGGAGGCTACCCGGAATGTCGTTTCGTCCACACCCGTAAGTATTCCGACGGGGGTTGGTATGGTTACCTCGGCGGTTAACGCCGTAGGCAGTGCGCTCAAGGCTTCGGTCCAAGGATCGGTGCGTGAACAGAAAATCTCTGTTTCATCCAATTATAGTGTTATTCTCAAGTCGGATATATGAAAAAAATTTTCTTCATTTCTCTTACGATAGTGGGCAGCATCTGGTCTGCAGCGGCGGGCCAGCCTGTTGTCGGTCTGAACGAACGGCAACAGGTCATGCTGCTTTTCCCTTCGGAAATCCGCTATGCTGATTTCGGCAGCGGTGACGTGGAGGGACGGATAGCGGCTACCTCCCGGGCGATTGCTTTGAAGTCGGCCGATGCCGGATTGCCGGAATCTACGGTTTCCGTGGTGACGGCCGACGGCCGTTATTACGAATTTGGTGTGCGGTACGACGCAAATCCTGCATTTGTGGCCTACGAGGTGGACAGTGGTGCTGTTTCTGCCGACACACTGGCGCTTTCGCCCGACAAAACAACTCATTTCATCGCATCGTCCAGAATTGTGGACCTGGTGGTTGGATCCGATTCCGTTGCCGCCGGTCATGCGGCTGCCATCGAGAACATTGTAAAAGCCAAACAATATCTTCCCATGCGTGCACCGGGCTCCCTGTGTGTTTTGACGGAGAAAGAAGTGTTTCCCTATGTCATTCTGCCTGAGGGCGATTTCCCCACCTCCATTCTTATGGGAGAGGAGGCGGGTGAGGCGATTTTCCGCGAAGCGTCGGTCAACGACGGCAAGTTGACTGCCAAAGCGCGGGAGGTGATGCGCCAAACCCCTTTCGTTACGGGAGTCGGGGCACTTTCGCATCGGATGGAATTCTCGCTGTTGTCTGTCATGACCGATGCCGACTGGGTGATGTTGCGCCTACGGGTGAGCAACCGCAGTGATTTGGATTATGCGGTCGATTTTGTCAAAGTTTACATCCAGGACCGCAAGTCGGCCCGGAACACGGCGACGCAGGAGGATGAGATTGTTCCTTCGTACGTCTATTATCCGACCGGTCAGGACAGCCGCTGGATTCCCGGGCGCGGAGTGTTGGAGTTCGTACAGTTCTTCCCCAGATTCTCCTTGCCGGAAAAGCGGATGCTGACCATCGAATTGTTCGAGAAAAACGGAGGCCGTCATCTGACCTTCCACGTTTTGCCGAAAGAATTATTGCAGGCGCGCAAATTGTAACATTCCGCGGAAAAAACTTTGCTTGACAATTTCTGCAATGCGATATGAGGGCGCACACGGAACGATATGCCTGGAATATTGTTATACTTGCACTGCTAATGCCAAGTGAAGTATGAATAAACGGATTTTTGTCTTTTTGCTGATGGTTGCATCCTGTTTTTCCGTATCTGCCGAGTCCTCGGACGAAGCATCGGTGAAACCGCTGGTTGTTTTCTTTTCCAATACCGGTCATACGGCCGGGGTGGCCCGTCTGGTGGGCGAGGTGACCGGTGCCGATTTGTATGAGATTCTGCCGGAGGAACCCTATACGGAACAGGATTTGGACTGGACTGACAAAACTTCCCGCAGCACGTTGGAGATGCGTGATCCGGCGGCGCGTCCGTCCTTGAAGAAGAATGAACTGGATCTGAGCGGTTACCATACCATCTACATCGGATTCCCTATCTGGTGGGATTTGGCTCCCCGCATTATCAATACCTGGATCGAAGCCAATCAGCTGGAGGGTAAGGAGCTGGTTCCTTTCGCCACATCCGGCGGGAGCGCCATCGACCATGCCGCCGACGTATTGAGGGAAACCTATCCCGATTACCGCTGGTTGCCGGGCAAACTCCTTAACCGCGCGTCCAAAGATTATGTGGCCAAGTGGCTGGGCAAATGAAATATTTGCTATCTTTGCGCATGATTTAAATAAGGCGGTATGAATCTTTTTGACGTTTATCCATTGTTCCCCGTCGAGATAATCCGCGGACGGGGATGTCGTGTTTATGACAAGCAGGGAGTTGAATATCTTGACCTGTATGGTGGTCATGCCGTGATTTCGGTGGGTCACGCGCATCCTGAGTATGTCAAAGCCATCAGTGACCAAGTGGCGCAGTTGGGTTTTTATTCCAATTCCGTGGTCAACGGATTGCAGCGCCAATTTGCCGAAAGGCTGGGTAAAGTGTGCGGATATGACGATTATTCGCTTTTCTTGGTCAACTCCGGTGCGGAAGCGAATGAAAATGCCATCAAACTGGCATCTTTCCACAACGGGCGCAACAAGGTTCTGGCATTCCGCCACGCCTTCCATGGCCGGACCACGGGTGCGGTCAAAGTGACGGATATTCCCAAGTACATCGCTCCGGTCAACGAGGGCATGCAGGTGACATTTGTCGATCTCAACGATATAGATGCCGTACGTGCTGAATTGTCGCAGGGCGGTTATTCTTCTGTCATTCTGGAGGGTATCCAGGGGGTTGGAGGTATCCAACTGCCTACCGACGGATTCCTGCGCCAGTTGCGGGCGGTCTGCGATGAGTTCGATGTTGTGCTTATTTTGGATGAGATCCAGTCCGGATACGGTCGAAGCGGCCGCTTTTTCGCCCATCAATATGCGGGTATCAAGGCTGATCTTATCACGGTAGCCAAGGGTATCTGCAACGGGTTCCCCATGTCGGCTGTGCTGATCGGACCGCAGTTTACGCCGGTTTACGGGCAGCTGGGCACTACATTCGGAGGCAACCATCTCGGATGCGCCGGCGCCATTGCCGTATTGGATATCATCGAACGCGAAAAATTGGTGGAGAATGCGGCGCGTGTGGGATCGTTCCTTCTGGAGGAATTGAAAAAAACCGATGGGATTAAGGAAGTGCGCGGACGGGGATTGATGATCGGCATTGAGTTTGAGCAGCCCATCAAGGAGATTCGCTCCAAATTGTTGTTCGAGCAGCATGTTTTCACCGGTGTGGCCGGATTGAACACCATCCGTCTGCTGCCGCCGCTCTGTCTTTCCCAGGCCGATGCCGAAGAATTCCTGGTACGCTTCAAAAAGTGTTTCTAGCGCATCGTTTTCCGGCATATCTCAAAACCATCCGCCATGCATCAGAAAACCTATACGTTTGACGAAGCGTTCCAATCCTCCCTGGTTTATTTCCAGGGGGATGAGGCGGCCGCACGGACCTGGGTGGAATGCTATGCATTGCGGGACAGTGCGGGGGATCTGTGTGAGCTGACGCCGGACGATATGCACCGGCGCATTGCCGCGGAGTTGGCACGGGTGGAGCAGCACTACGACCACGCGGTCGGTGAATCGGAAATGTATGAACTTCTGCAGCGTTTCCGTTATCTTGTACCCCATCCGGCTTTGATGAAGGGAGCGGGAGCTTTGTCGGAGCATCCTTTGTGTGACGCCTTTGTCCTTGGATTGGAGGCGGATTCGGCCGACACTTTCGCTGATTATATTCAAATGGATGCCGATCAATTGCAGCTCCTGAAGCGCGGTTGCAATGTGGGGCAGGACCTTTCGGTAGTACACCCCCGCCTCGGATGCGGTTCGGTGCGGATGCCCGCCGGATTGCTGTCCTCGATGCAACGATTATCTTCGGTCTGGGGTATGTCTTCGCCGGATGAGGGGAATCTTCTGTTGACGGTGGCGGTCAACCATCCGGAAATCACGGATTTTTTGAACGACTGTCCGCATTCGTCGCAGGAATGCGGTGCCCGGGTTTCAGTTCGGATGGAGGACGTCTTTATCCGTTCGGCCATCGACAACCGCCCGTATGACTTGAAATTCCCTGTTTACACAGAGCATCCTTCTGTTTCACAGGCGGTTGATGCCGGTGCGCTTTGGAAAAAACTCGTCCGCAAATCGTGTGATGGTGCGGGTCTTGGTATTTTGTTCTGGGATACCATACTGCGGGAGTCGGTTTCTGATTGTTATGCCGACCGTGGATACCGTACGCGCTCGGTTTCCCCTTACGGGGAATTGCCCATGAGTCCCTTTGAGGCCTGTCCTATGTTCGACATCAATCTCTTGTCGTATGTCGAAAATCCGTTTACCGATCGGGCGATGTTCGATTTCGAGCGGCTGCGTGACCATGCCATGCTGGCGATGCGTCTCGCGGACGATGCGGTTGACCTGGCTGTGGAACGGGTGGATGCTGTTTTGAATGCTGTCGCTACCGGTTCGGACAGCGAGCCGCTCAGATGTGGTGAAAGCGTGCTATGGCAAAAAATCCGGACCAAAATGGAACAAGGCCGTCGTGTCGGTATCGGCACAACCGGCGGAAAGGAAATGTTGGCGGCCATGGGGCTGCGTTTGGGTACGGAGGAGGCTACCGCATTTGCGGAAAGCATACACAAAGCGATTGCTCTGGCCTGTTACCGCAGTTCGGTGCAGTTGGCAGTGGAGCGCGGGAAGATGCCTGTTTATGATACGGAGGCCGAAAAGAACAATCCGTTTGTCAATCGGATCCGGGTGGCCGATCCGGCCTTGTACGAGGATATGGCCCGATATGGTCGCCGCAATATCGCCTGTTTGTCCATTTTCCCCAACGGGAATCTGGCAAATATGCTGCGCGGTGCCGCCGCACCGGAATACGCTTCGGCGTCGGGAGAGGAACGGATCATGGCTCCAAACGTCGGTGAAAACGACTGGTTTGAACAGGTTCGTATGCAGGGACGTATCCAACGATGGGTGGATCAATCTGTAGCGTTGGAGGTCTGCCTGCCGGCGGATGCTTCCGATGATTTGGTCAGTGAAGTGTACCATGAGGCGTGGCGCTGCGGCTGCAAGAGCTGCCGGATAAACCGGGCGGGAGGAGCCGGGAAGACGGTCCCGACGCAGCAGCCCTATCCTGAATTCACTCCCATCCGCCCACGGGAGTTGGATTGTGATGTGGTGCGTTTTCAGAACAACAAGGAGAAATGGATCGCCTTTGTCGGATTGTTGAACGGCCGCCCTTACGAGATTTTTACCGGTTTGGTCGATGATGAGGATGGTTTGATGCTCCCCAAGTCGGTCAATTCCGGCAAGATTATCCGCAATGTGCACGAAGACACAGGCATCAAGACATACGACTTTCAGTTTACCAACAAATACGGGTACAAAATCACCATTGAGGGCTTGTCGCACAAGTTCAATCCCGAATATTGGAATTATGCGAAACTGATTTCCGGTGTGATGCGTTACGGTATGCCCATCGATCAGGTGGTTCGTCTTGTCGGATCGCTGCAACTGAACAGCGAGTCGATCAACAACTGGAAGGTCGGCGTGGAAAGGGCGCTCAAAAAATATGTACCTGAAGATGCCGAGTTGGTACAACGCTGTCCGAATTGCGGAGAAAAACTCGTACTGCACGACGGGCAGGCGAAATGTATCCGTTGCGGTTATAACCGGACGGAGATTTGAAAAGAACGGAATTTTACATCAAGTAACAGATACGACCTATGATTAAAGCCGGTATTATCGGAGGAGCAGGCTACACAGCCGGTGAATTGCTCCGAATCCTCATCAATCATCCTGAGGTGGAGATAACGTTTGTACATTCCAGCAGCAATGCGGGTAACAAACTGTATGATGTGCACGAGGGCCTTTTCGGCGAAACCGAGGCCACATTTACGGACACGTACGATTTGAATAAGATTGACGTGCTTTTCCTGTGTTCCGGTCACGGAAAAAGTACGGAGTTTTGGTCGCAGAACGCCCGTCCGGAATCGTTGAAAGTAGTCGATTTGGCTCAAGATTACCGCGATGAATCCGATGGATATGTATATGGTCTTCCCGAAATGAACCGGGAGCGCATCAAGGGCTGCAGCCTGCTGGCCAACCCGGGATGTTTCGCCACCGCCATTCAATTGGGACTCTTGCCACTGGCTGCCCACGGGTTGCTTCCCGACGAGGTGCAGGTGACCGGAATCACCGGTTCCACCGGAGCTGGAGTCAAGCCCGGTCCGACCAGTCATTTCAGCTGGCGCAACAGCAACCTTTCGGTGTATAAGGCGTTCGAGCATCAGCATCTGATCGAAATCAACCACAGTCTCAAACAATTGCAGCCCGATTTCGATGGTTTGGTCAATTTTGTTCCCGTCCGTGGTGATTTCGCCCGCGGCATTTTTGTGGTAACCCATCTGGATTGTCCGTTGGATTTGCCCGAGGTGCGGGCCATTTACAACAATTACTATGCCGATGCCGCGTTTACTTTCATGATGGAGGCGAATCCGGATATGAAACAAGTGGTGAATACCAATAAGGCCCTTGTCCATTTGGAGAAACATGGTGGCAAGTTGCTGGTTCTTTCGGCGATTGACAATCTGCTCAAGGGTGCGAGCGGCCAGGCGGTTCAGAATATGAACCTGATGTTCGGGTTGGACGAACGTACCGGCCTGCGTCTGAAAAGTACTGCTTTTTAATCGTTTTCTATTATGGCCTTGTTCAAACGTGTCGTAGTTAAGATTGGCAGCAATGTGCTGACCCGTAAGGATGGTACCCTTGATGTGGACCGTATGCGGTCATTGGTAGCCCAAGTGGCGGAGTTGAAACGCCTCGGGGTGGAAATCGTCATGGTTTCATCGGGTGCTGTTGCGTCCGGTCGCAGTGAGCTGAAGTTGGACAGGAAGCTTGACGCTGTGTCGTCCCGTCAGTTGTTTTCCGCTGTCGGACAGGCCAAGCTGATCAACCGTTACTATGATCTTTTTGCCGAACACGGATTGAAATGC
This sequence comes from Paludibacteraceae bacterium, assembly GCA_017959385.1. Lineage (GTDB taxonomy): Bacteria > Bacteroidota > Bacteroidia > Bacteroidales > Paludibacteraceae > Enterocola. Next base: position 10,119 of record JAGDAS010000066.1, on the reverse strand, counting down.
GGCCAAGTGCTGACTACCAAGGAGAATTTCTCCACGCGGATCCATTATCTGACGCAGAAGGACTGCATCTCGGTGATGCTCGATAATGATGTGGTCCCGATAGTCAATGAGAACGATACGATTTCCGTTACCGAATTGATGTTTACCGACAATGACGAGTTGTCCGGCTTGATTGCCACCATGATAGGAGCGGAGGCTTTGATCATTCTCAGCAATATTGACGGTATCTATAATGGTGACCCTGCCGATCCCGGATCGCAGGTCATTGAACGCATCGAGCCGGAGCAGAACCTGACCAAGTTTATCCAGACCGGCCGTTCCTCCTTTGGACGGGGCGGTATGCTGACCAAATGCAATATTGCCCGTAAGGTGGCGGAAGAAGGTATATCGGTTTGGATTGCCAACGGCAAGCGCGAAAATATCCTTGTTGACCTTATTCAGGGGGTTGATGTACCCCACACATGGTTTGTTCCGAATACCAAAGAAGCTTCCGGTGTGAAGAAATGGTTGGCGCACAGCGAGAGTTTCGCCAAGGGACGCGTACACATCAACCCTCAGGCTACGCAGGTGCTTTCGCAAAAAGCCTGCTCGCTGCTTTTTGTCGGTATTACCGCTCTTGAAGGTAATTTCAAAAAAGGAGATGTGGTACGGGTTGTGGATGCCGATGGGAACGAAATCGGAGTCGGTAAGGCACAATTTGATTACGAACGTGCCGTTCAACTCATCGGGCGGAAGGGACTGCGGCCGTTTATCCACTACGATTATCTGTATATTGACTGAGCCTCGGATGAAAACGACCGTTTCCCCGGGTTGTTTTCAAGGTCGGTAGGGTTGTTGTGCGCCCGTTTTCTCTGATTTTTTGAGTCCTTAGGTTTCAAAACAATTCGTTTTACCCCTTTTCACCCCATTATTTCATTATTTCACCCCAAAACGGCTTTTGGAGTGTTTGCGCACACAATTTCGAAAAAAAATTGCATTACCTTTGCGGCCGAAAAAACGTGGGAATCTCAAAATTCAACACCCCTATGAAACGAAAAATTTTATTTCTGTTCCTTTTTTTTAATGCGATGTTGTGTGCGTACCCGGCCGGTGTCGGATTGCGCCATGTCGCCGGTGTCAAATCCGTCGGTGTTACAGCTGGAACCGGGTGGGGCAATACTTTTGATATCGGTTTTACACAGAACTATCAGGTACACCGACGTTGGTCGGTTTCTGTGGAGCTTGATTATGAGCGTGGTCGGTTCAAACCCGATGCCGAATACCAGGCCTTTACACTTAAACCCGGTGTTGAGGCTATGGTTTGGCAACCCTGTTCCTGGCTATACCTGCATTTATACGGACACCTCGTTTGGGGCTGGGACTGGTGGAACGACCTGCGCGTGTATGGCTCAAAGGATGACGGAACCGCGGTTGGATGCGATCTGGGATTCAATCTGGAGTTTTATCCGATCAATGAACTCTCCATCCTGCTCTCTGCCCGGCAAAATTTCAAATGCGCATGGCTGCATCAGGAAAAAGACCTTTATTTCTCCCCTTTGTTCCAATTGGGTCTAAGATACCATATTCACTAAAATTTAACCCCGCAACCCCATGAAACTGAAATTGTTCCAATGGCTCTCAACCAGCCTCGTTTTGCTGGCGGCCGCTCGTCCTGTGACAGCCGGCGACTGGTGCCCATATACGGCCCAGGGTGTAACCAGCACGTACACATCTTATTTCGAACTGAATCATTGTCCGTTCCCGGCATGTGGTTCGGAACATGTACGCTCTTCCCATTTCCTCGGTCATCTCGGTGAAATCCTCCCGAATGCAACCTATATTCAGGTGGACCAGCCGGAGGTGACCTTCAACGGCAGCACGTTCTCAGGTGACCTGCTGATCAGCTTCGGTACGAGATACTGGGAATTCTCCATGCATCAACAGGGTGTCAAGCAGTGGTCCAACTTCCGACCGACCCAATTCAAGGTGGAATGGACGGTTTATGCCGGACAGGGTACGCTTGCACAGGTGACGGGCGGCAAGGTTCCCGTCTGGACAAAATCAGGCAGCGAAAGCTATCCGGCGGTTTCCTCTTTGGGCTCCGGTGCCGGCAACAAGTGTACCATTATATGGGATGGCAGTTGCAACGTCAACCGTTCATATAAAGTGCCGCTTGATGAGATTGCCCGGAAATTGAAGATATCTTCCACCAACACAGAGCCGGTTTACTTTTATGTTTCGTTTACGGTTACTCCCGACGGATGGGTGGAGAACGGTTACAAGATTGAAGAAGGAGGATATTCTTGCAATGTCCGTAACTACCTCCGTCCGCATACGGTAACGTCTTCCTGGTCTTCTACAGTTGCCCAATCGGCTTGTAAATTGAGCTTTCGTTACCATGTCAGCCAATTCTCCTTTAATACGTACGAGGGGAATGCCATTCTCAATACGGGCAACGGAGAGCATGCTGTAGTGTACAACGATCCACGCAGTGAGATCTCGTTTGTGGTTACTGTCGGTCAGGGAAATAATCTTCCGATATCCAAAATTGTGAACAGCAAGCGGGCGACCCCTGCTGTCTTCATGGTAACGGGTACGCAGCCGGCCCTCTGGTCACAGGACCCTCATTCCAATATCCAAACCTACAAATCATGGCCTGACGGAATGGCCGATGCATGGTCATGTGATTACAATATGGGTAGTGTGTCTCCTTCCAGTCTGATACGCAAGCGGAATGTGGTGCTTAACACCAATGGTGCCGTTTTGGTCGATTCCATCGGTAAACCATTGCCGATATCGCAGCGCTATAATCCGGCGTTGATTACGATCGATGCCACACAGGATGGCCGGTCGCTGCAATTGGACCGCTGCCTGAAGGACTTCTCCTATACGGGCAATGCCATTAAAGACGGAAGCATATTCTATGTCGGAATGAAGGCGCTTTATTCGACAACATCCTCCTCTTTGTACAAGGAGCCCTATCTGATGTCCTATGTCAACGGAGGCAGCGTTTCGCCCGGAGTGGCCATATCATTGGGCAGCATTTATTCCATTGCGGATTATGAAAGCGTTCCTTCCTCCAATGTGGTTTCTTTCGAGGTACTCCCTGCCGTGAGTTTCCCGCCATTGCCGTTATCGGAAGTGGAGGAGCACAAGGTATGTGAAACAGAAGGATTCTCTTTGGAAACCGAAGCGGATTACATCCATTTACGAGGGCGGCGTATTGTTTCGGCCAAGTATTCCGAAACCTTATACCAACCGCTGTACGGATGGCAGTTTTCTTACGATAAAAAGGTGTGGAACAACGTGGAGGAATCAGAATGCGGGTTCTCGCCCTCATCACTTCCCTATACCATCAATTACAACAATGAGTTGGATGCGTTGGTGCACGGCTCTATCCTGAGAAAAAGAGAGAGAGTTTATTTCCGTCAGTATTGCGTGTTGAAATCGTTTTATTCCAAACACAGAAAAGAAGGGTTTTACGATTACAAGGTGGACTGCGGTGATGAAACCAGGTACTATCTGCAGGTGTATGACGAACAGGTGATCACCTATGCCCATGTTCCCTCTACGATGTCCATGGCCAACTTCTCTTGGTTGGAGAATCCGACGGAGAACACCGACAACCAGCGGGTCATCTGTACGTCCGAGGCGGGTGCCAACGTGTTGGAACAATACCCCGTAGCATTTCAGTTGCAGGGCGACAAGAACTTGAACGGCGAGGACTTGGAACAGGTAAAGGCGGTGGCTTCCTATTCCATCCGCGATATTACGGATTCAACCAGCACCTTCCTGATCAACAGCAACCAGGGCTATATCAACTACCATGGTTGGCCGGTGGTGTACCGTTGTGCCATTCATGTATGCAACCGCGAATATGCACAGGATCTTCGGTTTGTTCCCAGCCCGTTTCCGATAATTTCCATCTTAGGCACACCCCATGCGCAGGAAGGGGTTGTTACGGTGGGGGATGTGACGCTGCAGGATGCCTTCCTGGCCAGCCGCGATACGCTGAACAAAGTGCAAACACTTTATCTGACAACGGTACGGGGCAAGGATGTCAAGCTTACTTTGGGTAACAATGACGGGACGCAGGGAGCGGTCTTTGAGTACCGGGCGGAGGTTCCATGGACGGAACCCGATACGATTGATTGTGATTTCAGCTTGTTAACTTCCGGTGAAATGGAGCAGTTCGCTGATTCCATGGGATGGAATATCGGTCGTGATATGCCAGGTTTGACTTTTTCCGATGGGCCGATAGACATTCTCCGAATGTATATGAATGGTAAACGTCTGGCTACGAATGAACAGATTCGCGAGCGGGCACGGCAGGCGTATGCCGATGCCAATGCCTGGAAGACCGTTCAAACCATTCAAGGAGTTGACCGCGTGAGTCTGCGTGCTTACAGCGATACGGTCGAAATGATTGAGTTCTATTTGCGCAAAAGCAATTCCGACGGATGTACGGGGGATTCCCTGCGGGTAGAGATCATGTATGCCCATCCCTTGGAGAACAATTATATCCGTTTGGAACATGAGGATGAACGGTGCGCTTTCCTCACCATCTATGAAGACAAGAATCCCGTCATTGTGGGATCTTTGCCTGGAGGAGGATTCGGAGCCCCCGATGAAACCGGCGACAATATTTATCGCTTCACCTGGCTTTATTACGATCACAACGAATCGTACAAGGGGTGGCAACCGTTTGATGATTACGGCTTCGGATCGGTGGATGTCTCCCGCCCGGCCGACTTCCATACCGGATTGCCGGGTATTACTCTCCCGGCCGGGTTGATAGCCTGCATGGGTACGAAAAGCGTAGAGGTCCGCCGGGTGGTTACCAGTTACCGTCACGGTCAGGTGGGAGCGTTGATTTCCGACACGTCCAATGTGATGGTACTCTATCCGACTGCACTGATCGATGCTCAGGACTTCGTATATCCGGAGGCTGTCTGCAATGACAACCTGTTCCGTATCACTTATAGAGGGATGTCCAACATGAATGGAGAGGTGTACGTTGAATGTGATGACCCCGATGTACAGATCCTGGAGGAATCCGCGAACAATTACGCCTTAATCAAGGGGGCCTACCACAATTTTGAGGTAAGAGCATGCCTGCAGACGATGAGCAACGGTCGTTTGGTCAAAACCAACACCGTTTCGTTCGAAGTCCGGGTCGATGCTGTCCGAGCCGATTTTGACCTGCTTTACGACGGTAATCTGCGGAATTGTCTCGAGCCGGTCCAATTGCGTCCGGGGCAGCGTATCCGCCTGATCAACCGCTCAGAGAGTGATGATGTTTTGCAGAACGTGTTGTGGACGATGGATACAACCCCTTATAATCCGCTCTCACCTACGGAAACGAATTGGTCAGAATGTGAGAATCCGGCATGCTATCTCTATAATCCGGGTGTTACCCGTATTTGTCTGAGGGCTGCCACTGCTTCGGGTTGTCAATCCAAGGCCTGTGCCGATCTGGAGGTTGTCGGAACCGGATCCATCCGTAAGTCTGCGGTTTTTGAGACGGATGAATCGACCGTGGAATTACCCGCACCGCTTGCGGACAACCGGTTGCGTGTGTACCCGACTGAGGTGGAGCAAAGCTGTTGGATTGAGACCTCCCGGCAGCAGTACAGACTCTGTGTGTCCGATATGAATGGACGCAAGTGGATGGAGCAGGGGCCTTTGGACGGCTTGTACAAATTGGATATGTCTGCTTTCCCGGCAGGATGGTATCTGCTTCAAATCGATGGTGAAACCTTTAAAATCTGGAAAAAATGAAACACTTGCTATATTTATCCGGCCTGTTGTTGCTCTTGACAGGCTGCGAAACCCGGGAGGATATTTTCTCCCGTCGTAATCAAGCGCCGGAACTTTATCTTTCGTTGTCGCCCGACTTATCCGACACGACACAGAGTATCGAAATGGATCTTCGCCGGGGCGATAGGATGCAGGTCTATTTCGGATTGTCTGACGATCAGGATCCGGCTTTCCTGGAGGATTTACAACTCACTTACACGGAAATTTACAAGGGCAAGTGGGATGATTCTTACCGTTGTGATGATGAAGGTTTGGAGTTGGCTTGGTCGCAGAATACCATCACAATCGGATACTGGCATCGGGAAGACCTGGATGTTGACGATTTTGCTGACAAGCAACTTCGGATCAATGTTACTGTTAAAGATGCATACCAGGCGGAGAGCAAGGCCTATATCTATGTGACATTAAGGGGCGATCAAGCTCCGGACGTCCGCATACAGACTACCGCCTGTCCGATGGTGGACCAGTATGGCGGCATCAGTTACCGGGAGGGATACACCTATCAAATCGATGCCTCCCAATCGGTTGATCCGGAGGGCGATGCCATTGTGAGCTACGAATATGCGTTTGATGCGGAGTCCTTCCCGGAATGGTCGGAACGCGCGCATCGGAAGAATTCGGAGGATACCTCTCCGGTAACGGGGGGAACATATATTCAGGCAACGTCCCTTTCATCGGTCTATCATGTGTTCCAATCTTCAGGAACGCACAAGGTTTATGTGCGCTGCCTGGACAGTTGTGGAATGTGGTCGGCATGGAGGAGTTGTCTGGTGAGAATTGAGTAACTGTCACAGAGCAAGAGACACCCCGCTTGCTTGAATGAAGGGAACAACACCCCACTCCCTTCGTTGGTGCGGTTGAGCGGCGTTGCTGTTCAACTGCCAAGGGAGATACCACCCTGGTATCTCCCTTTCTTTATAAAAAAACGGCCTCCCGTAGCCGGGAAGCCGTCAGTTGGTCCTTTGTGGGATTCCTTTTATTGGATAAAGCTGGCTTTCAATCCTTTGATAACCGCATTGGTAAAGCCGTTGGCCTCCATTTCGTTCAGGCCCTTGATGGTGGTTCCGCCCGGTGTGGTTACCTTGTCAATCTCCACTTCCGGATGCGAGTCGTTGGTTTCGAGCAGGTCGATGGCACCGCGGAGGGTCTGTGCAACCACCTGTTTGGCAGTCTGCGGGTAGATTCCCATTTCGACACCTCCTTCCACGGCTGCGCGGATGTAGCGGAAGGCATAGGCGATACCGCAGCTCGAAAGGGCCATCATGGCGTTCAGTTGGTTCTCGGGAACGAGGAAGGCTTTGCCTAATTCGCTGAAGACGGCCATAATTTGGTCACGCTGTTGCTGCGTGGTGTTGGTGAAGGCCGAAATACTCGATACGCTTTGCAATACGTCAATACCCGTATTGGGGATCATGCGGAACAACGAAGGGAGCGTCCCGTTTTTATCCAGTTGTGCGGCCAGATGCTCAAACGGTACACATGCGGCAATGGACATGAAGACCTGTTTTTTATAATCCAAGGCATCCTTAATGCCGGCCACAACGGTGTCCACCAGCCAGGGTTTTACCGCGAGAATCACCAGGTCGGCTCCTTTTACATTGTCCGCATTGTTGGTGGTTACCTCAATCCGGTTGTTGAAATTCTGCAGGTTGCGCAGGGTCTCCTCATTGACATCGCTGACCTTGACTTTTTCGACGAGGGAGCATTGGGTAAGGGCGCGCGCCACAGCTCCACCCATGTTGCCGCCGCCTATGATTGCAATGGTTTTCATTTTACAAAAAATATGATTCACTCCGCAAAAGTAGAAAAAAACCCGCAATTTTCACCCCTGTATTCAATTTTTGACCGAATATGCCTTTTATTCTTACCGCAGAACCGCCTTTGACTACATTCGATTGAGTTGAAAAGTCCGTGACAGGGCAAAAGTCTACCTTTGTACGATGCATAACGAATCTGAAAAATGGATGGGAAAAGCATAGGAGCAAAGGTGAGAAGTGTACGCGAATCGCGCCGGCTTACACCAGAGGAGCTGGCCGGAACCTGCGGACTGGAGGTGCGACAGCTGTTGGCGTTGGAGGAAGGGACCGAAGTTCCTTCGCTTTCCCCGCTGGGCAAGGTGGCTCATGCCTTGGGTGTGCGTCTGGGAACATTTTTGGACGATAATGAGGCCTGGGGTCCTGAAATTTGCCGAAAGGACGCGGGAGTGAAAGACCACGGACGTTTTTCGGAGCACCTGCATTATGCGGCCTGTGCTCCGCATAAGCCTGGGCGCAACATGGAGCCCTTTGTCGTGGAGGTCGATACCTCCTGTCCCGGGCGGATATCCTCGCACGAAGGGGAGGAATTCCTTTATGTGCTTTCCGGTGTGGTTGACATCCGTTACGGCCGGCAGACTTATCACCTTGAAGAAGGGGATTCCATTTATTTTGATTCCATTGTAGGGCACAGTATATCCGCCCCTTCCGGCAAATCCCGGTTGCTGGCGGTGCTTTACGCCCCTTTTTAGCAAATATCGGATATGACAAGACCTTTATCGGATTGGACCGTCGGGCGATGGTTGGAGCATTGGGCTGAAACGACGCCCGACAAGGAGTACCTGGTATATCCCGACCGCGGTCTCCGTTATACCTTCCGGCAAATGAACGACCGTGTGGACCGCATGGCCAAGGGACTGCTTTCCATCGGGGTAAGGCGCGGAAGTCACGTGGGACTTTGGGCGACCAATGTGCCCGATTGGCTGACCATGATGTACGCCTGCGCCAAAATCGGTGCCGTATGTGTAACGGTCAACACACATTACAAGCAGAGTGAGTTGGAATACCTGTGCCGGCACTCCGACATGCATACGCTCTGCCTCATCGATGGTACGAAAGACACCGATTTCGTTGATATGGTGTATCGGATGCTGCCGGAGTTGAAGGAATGCTCGCGCGGACATTTGCAGAGTGAGCGCTTTCCGCAAATGCGGAATGTGGTTTATATGGGGCCGGAGAAGCACCGCGGTATGTACAATACGTCCGAACTGCTGTTGCTGGGTGGGCTCTACGACCAGGATGCCTACCGCGGCATCTGTCGGGCAGTGGATTGTCAGGATGTGGTGAACATGCAGTACACGTCTGGAACGACCGGTTTCCCCAAAGGGGTGATGCTGACGCATTTCAACATTGCCAACAACGGTTTTTATACGGGTGAAAACATGGATTTCACACCCGATGACCGGCTTTGTGTATGTGTTCCGCTTTTCCATTGTTTCGGCATCGTGCTGGCAACCATGAACTGCCTTACACATGGGTGCACACAGGTTATGGTGGAGAAGTTCGATCCGCTGATGGTGCTGGCATCGGTGCATCAGGAGCGATGTACGGCATTGTACGGTGTTCCGACCATGTTTATCGCCGAGCTTAACCATCCGATGGCTGGATTGTTTGACCTGACCTGCCTGCGTACCGGTATCATGGCGGGTTCTTTATGCCCCGAGGCTTTGATGCGACAGGTAAGCGCAAAAATGCATATGACGGTAACCAGTGTCTATGGGCTGACCGAGAGCTCTCCCGGTATGACCCAAACCACCGTTCGAGACACCTTTGAACAACGCTGCCAGACGGTCGGACGCCCGTATCCCTACGTTGAGGTGCGGGTGGTGGATCCCATTACCGGTCAGGTTTGTCCGCCCGGGGTGCAGGGCGAAATCTGCTGCCGCGGATTCAATGTGATGAGGGGTTACTACAACGATCCGCGGGCCACTGCCGAAGCCATCGATGCTGACGGATTCCTGCATTCGGGCGATTTGGGCGTTGTGGACGAGGAGGGTTGTTACCGTATTACGGGGCGCATTAAGGATATGATCATCCGAGGTGGAGAGAACATTTATCCCCGTGAAATCGAGGAGTTCCTTTACCACATGGAGGGTGTTGACGATGTACAGGTGGTGGGGGTCCCGTCGCCCAAGTACGGTGAGGAGGTCGGGGCGTTTATCATTGCCAAGCAGGACTTCCGTATTGCCGCCGAGGATGTTTTGGATTTCTGTCGCAACCGTATTGCCCGTTACAAAATACCGAAATATGTGTTCTTTGTTGACCATTTCCCGTTGACGGGAAGCGGGAAAATCCAAAAGTACAAACTGAAAGACGAAGCGCTGAAGCTTTGTGCGGAGCAGGGACTGGAAGTTATCTAACGTGTGATCCAACTTTCCGGGTTCTGGATATTTTTCTCATTCCATACCTGAAAATAGAGTTCCGTCTTTCCCTCTTCCGCATCGGTGTTGATTTTTCCGATGGCCTGTTTGGTGGTTACTTTGTCACCCACCTTGACATAAACGCT